>NZ_QUGE01000004.1:0-133238 GCF_003478825.1 Peptoclostridium sp. AF21-18 | reverse complement strand
AATATTAATATATTGCGAAGTAGAAGGATAGGAGCTATGCTCCTATTTTTTTAGTGTAAAAATGACAAAATACTATCAAATTTATATAAATGATAATTAAACTCGTCAACCAAAGAAATATCCCCAAAGTAGATAATAATAGATATTCAAAAAGTGATATATTATTAGGCAAAAAGTGCAAGAAATTAGCGAGTATTCGACAACTTTTTGTCCAATGGTAGAAAAGAATATTTGTTATCATAAATATAGACAAAGGGCTTTGACCAAAACTAAGGAAAAAGTTTGCATAATATAAAAAATAAAATAAAAATAAAAAAATAAATAAAAATAAAATAAAATCGAAAGGAAAAAACAACATCATGGATATGAAAAATTCTAAACTATTCTCACCTTTAACAATAGGATCATTAACATTAAACAACAGAGTTGGTATGGCACCAATGAGTATGGACTACGAAGCTGCTGACGGAACAGTTCCAAAAAGATTAGCAGATATATTTGTTCGTAGAGCTGAAGGTGGAACAGGATATGTAACAATAGACGCGGTAACAATAGATAGTAAATATAAATATATGGGGAATACAACTGCTTTAGATTCTGATGATTTAGTTCCTCAGTTCAGAGAATTTGCTACAAGAGTTAGAGAAGCAGGAAGTACTTTAATACCTCAGATAATACATCCAGGACCAGAATCAATATGTGGATACAGACATATAGCACCACTTGGACCATCAGTTAATACAAATGCTAACTGCCACGTGAGCCGTGCTATAAGTGTAGATGAAATACATGAAATAATAAAACAGTTTGGACAGGCTGCTAGAAGAGTTGAAGAAGCAGGATGCGGTGGTATAGGATTACACTGTGCACATGCTTACATGCTACCAGGTTCATTCTTATCTCCATTAAGAAACAAAAGAATGGATGAATACGGCGGATGTCTAGATAACAGAGCAAGATTCGTAATAGAAATGATAGAAGAAGTTCGTAGAAATGTAAGTCCTGATTTCCCAATAATGCTTAGAATATCTGGGGATGAAAGAATGATAGGAGGAAACTCTTTAGAAGAGATGTTATACTTAGCTCCAAAATTTGTTGAAGCTGGTGTAAATATGTTCGAAGTTTCTGGTGGTACTCAGTACGAAGGATTAGAACACATAATACCAAGTCAGAACAAAAGCATAGGTGTAAACGTACACGAAGCATCTGAAATCAAAAAAGTTGTAGATGTTCCAGTTTACGCTGTTGGTAAAATAAATGACATAAGATACGCTGCTGAAATAGTTGAAAGAGGACTAGTTGATGGGGTATCAATAGGTAGACCATTATTAGCAGATCCAGACTTATGTAATAAAGCAAAAGAAAACTTATTTGATGAAATAACTCCATGTGCAAGCTGTGGAGGAAGCTGTATAAGCCGTACTGCAGATAGACCTCAGTGTCGTTGCCATATAAACCCAAGAGTTGGATTTGAATATGATTACCCAGAAGTTCCAGCTGAAAAATCTAAAAAAGTTCTAGTTATAGGTGCTGGACCTGGTGGTATGATGGCAGCAGTTACAGCAGCTGAAAGAGGGCATGATGTAACACTTTGGGAAGCTGACACTCAGATAGGTGGACAGATAAACTTAGCAGTAGTAGCTCCAGGTAAACAGGAAATGACTAAATGGTTATCTCACTTAAACTACAGAGCTAAAAAAGCTGGAGTTAAAATGGTATTAGGAAAAGAAGCTACAGTAGAAAATATAAAAGAATTTGCTCCAGAAGCAGTTATAGTTGCAACAGGTGCTAGACCATTAGTTCCACCAATAAAAGGAACTCAGGACTACCCAGTTCTTACAGCTCATGACTTCTTAAGAGGAAAATTCGTTATACCAAAAGGAAAAGTTTGTGTACTAGGTGGAGGAGCTGTTGCTTGTGAAACTGCAGAAACAGTATTAGAAAACGCTAGACCAAACGCATTCACTAGAGGATTTGATGCTAGTATTGGTGACGTAGATGTTACATTAGTAGAAATGTTACCACAGTTATTAACAGGAGTATGTGCTCCAAATAGAACTCCATTAATAAGAAAACTTAAAAACAAAGGTGTTCATATAAATGTAAATACTAAAATATTAGAAGTAACTGACCACGACGTTAAAGTTCAGAGAGCTGACGGTACAGAAGAATGGTTAAAAGGATTCGACTACATACTATTCGGACTTGGTTCTAGAAACTACGATCCAATATCTGAACAGATAAAAGAATTCGTTCCAGAAGTACACGTTGTTGGGGATGCTAAGAGAGCTAGACAGGCAAGCTTTGCAATGTGGGAAGCTTTCGAAGCAGCATACAGCTTATAAGATACAAAATAATATAGTCTAAAATAAATAAGGTGCTATTACATGAACGTTTTTATACGTTTTGTGATGGCACCTATTTATATTTATGCTAAAAAATTAAATTGAAAGATAAAATAATATGAGCTATATTTTGTTAACTTTAGATTGTAAATTTAATCCAAACTGTCCTGATATTTTCTATCTGCAGTTCTAAGTGTTGGAATTACAAATGTAGACGCTGCTACAAACAGAATACTCACTCCACAAAGGATAAACCATTTTTCTACACCGATTTTTTCTGCAAAAATCCCAGAGAAAAATAATCCAACAGGCATAGCTAGAGAAATAGTACTCCAAAGAAGAGAGAAGCATCTTCCTAAATATTCTGGTGCAATCTGTTCTTGGAATAATACATTTCTAAGCCCATAAAATGGAGCAGAAAATCCCATAATTGTGCAGAAAACTACAAACATAGGGAAAAATCCTCTAGGAAGTAGTCCTGATAGGGCCATACAAAATCCCATGACAAATATTGAAATTCCAATTGTTGTCATACGATTTTTAAATCCTTTCCAATGACTTAGAGCAAATCCTCCTAAAAGCATACCTACAGCAAAGGCAACTTCTGTGATTGAAGAGTGAACAGGAGTCCCACCAAAATAAGAAATACTCATAAGAGGGAAAAGTGCACTTATAGGCATGTAGAAGAACATATAAATTGTTCCAACCCACACCATTCCAAATAACCCTTTATTTTCTCTAAGAGCTCTATAACCATCCAGTGTATCTTGAAGGTAGTTTGCTTTTTCTGAGCTTTTATCCTTTTTAGGATCTGGGATATGGATAAGTGCTACAGAAATACTTGCAACAACAGCTCCAAAAACATCCAACATTATTATGGCTTCAAGTGGCCAAGCAGCATATAAGACACCTGCAATAGCTGGACTTAAAATATACCCTATTGCCTGCATAGATTGATTATATCCAGTACATTTTGTAAGTGCTTCTTCAGGAACAATCATAGGTGTTATTGCACCAGAAGCTGGTGTATGGAATGCTGTTCCTATACTTCTTATCAAAAGAACTAGCATAATCATCCAGACAGGAAGCTCTCGATATGTTGCGATAAAAGCTAATATAGCTGCAGCTCCTGCAATTACTAAATCAGATGTAATCATAATTTTTTTTCTACTGTGTCGGTCTATTAAAGTTCCTATAAAAGGGCCTAAAACAGCCTGTGGTAAAAATCCCATCATCGTAGCCATTGATAAGACCATAGATGAGCCAGTTTTTAGTGTAAGATAAAAAACAATGGCCATCTGTAAAGCACCACTAGTTACTTGAGAAAAAGTTTGACCTATTAAAATGGTAAAATAATTTCTCTTCCAATGTCTTTTTGTTGACATCTCATCTGTTGACATAAAAATCCTCCTACTTGGTTAAAATCCCAAGTTTCCTCAAATTTATTCATTATTATAAAAATATCATGATAAAATATTTAAGTAAATATAGAATTAAAATTTTGAAAGAGAAGAGGTTTTTGTTATGAGCAAAATTTTAGTAGTTGGAAGTCTTAACCTAGATTATGTAATAGAAATAGAAAATATGCCAAAAGCTGGAGAAACAATTTTTGGAAAAAGCCTTAAAAAAGTACCTGGTGGAAAAGGTGCAAACCAAGCATACGCAATAGGAAAGCTTGGTGGAGATGTGGCTATGATTGGAGCAGTTGGAGATGACGATGCAGGAGAGATTTTATTAAACAATCTAAAAAGTGTAAATGTAGACACAAGAGGAATAGAAATTATAAAGGACAGTGTTACAGGTCAGGCGTACATATATGTAGATGCTAATGGTCAAAACTGTATAACTGTAATCTCTGGTGCAAATGCAGTTGTAGATAGGGATATGATTGACAGAAATATGGATTTAATTGACGATGCAGAGTATATTGTTATGCAGCTTGAAGTACCTATAGATACAGTAGAATATGTAAAAGATATAGCTGTATCAAAAGGAAAGAAAGTGGTAATAGATCCTGCTCCTGCTATAAAAAATCCAGACGTAAATCTTTGGAAAGGTTGCCATATAATTAAGCCAAATGAGTTAGAATTAGCTACATTAATTGGAAAAGAATTGAGCAACATAGAAGAATACAAAGAAGCTGCAACAGAAATTCATAAAACAGGTGTAGATTATGTTATATCTACTCTTGGTGGAGATGGAGCAATAATGTATGACGGAGAAAATTTAAAAAGCTTTGATTGCAAAAAAACAAAAGTTGTAGACACTACAGCAGCAGGAGATACATTTACGGCTGGACTTGTAATTGGACTTAGTGAAGGAAAAAGTATAGAAGAAGCTATAGATTTTGGGCAGAGTGCAGCTGCAATAGCTGTTTCAAAAAAGGGTGCACAGACATCAATTCCTTCAAGAGATGAACTAAAAAACATATAAAAATTAATAAAAGAATATATAAAAATATATGAAAAAGAGCTAATCAACGTAGACTAGCTCTTTTTTAGAATTTAAAAACTTGATACTTATGCTTAAAATTATCTATAAAATCGTCGTACTCTCTCTGATTTTTTATAATGATTACTTTATCTCCATATTTTTCAAAAGCGTATTTATAATTATCAGTTTGGGATTTCTTCCTAGAGTCCCATAAAATCCATTTTATAAATTCGAAATCGACCTTTTCTATACAATTATCTGCCATAGACTTTCTAGTTTTTCCTCTATTTTCCAGAAGTCTTTTAAAGGCCCTAAATAAACAATTAAACCTATTAAAATTCATAAAAATAATCAAATCAGCGGATTCTAATCTTTCGTTGTACGACATATGAGAATAATTTCCGTCGATTACCCAACTATCATTATCTTTTAAAAAATTGGATACAATCTTACACTCAGTTTTCGCATCATTTTCAACCCAATTTGGCAGCCAGTGAACCTTATCCAAATATAGAACAGGAATGTTTAAAATATCAGAAATCATCTTTGAAATTGTAGACTTTCCAGAGCCACTAAACCCTATAACCATAACTTTAGACGGAAATATTTTATCTTTAGGCATTATCTTCCTCATATGATTTTTTGTAGTTTATTCCCCAATCCCACATAGCATCTAAAATAGATTTTAAACTAAGCCCAGTTTCTGTAAGAGAATACTCAACTCTTGGAGGAACTTCAGCGTATACAGTTCTTTCAATTAATCCATTTTCTTCAAGGTTTCGTAAATTAGAAGTTAAAACCTTTTGTGAAATATTGTTTATAGATCTTTTCAATTCATTAAATCTCTTTGTACCAGTTAATAATTCTCTTATAATCAAAACAGTCCATCTACTGCTGATAAGAGAAAGAGTTGTTTCAACTGGACAAGCAGGTAATTCTTTTATCATAATTAAGCCTCCTCAAAGGTTACCCAAAGGTAACCAAACCACTTAAAAGTGCGTACTTTTCAAGTATTTCATCTAGGTTTATTATATATTTAAAGAAAGAAAAAAACAACAGACTAGCTAGTTAAAGTGACAAATTATAACAATAAAGGAGATATTAAAAATGAAAAGAATAGTAGAATTTTTAAATGAAAACCCGGTTCAGACATTAGCAACAGTAAGTTTAGATGGAAAGGCAAAAGCAAGACCATTTATGTTTATGGCAGAAAAAGATGGAAAATTATGGTTCTGCACAAATAATCAGAAAGATGTATATAAAGAAATGCAGAAAAATCCATCAGTAGCGGTATCAGTTAGCAATGAAAAATACGAATATCTAAGATTAACAGGAGATGCAGTATTTGAAAATAATATGGAAGTGAAAGAAATCTGTATAGAAAACCCAATTGTAAAAGGACAGTATGAAAGAGCTACAAATCCAATATTTGAAGTATTTTATATAGCAAATCCTAAAGCAACAATAGCAGATTTTTCTGGAAACCCTCCATATGAAGCAAAATTCTAATAACAGAAAGTATATATAATTTTATTAATAATGATTAAAAAATCTCCTATAAAGAGGAGATTTTTTTCCATATATTATATAATATATTTATCTAAATAAACAAAAGGTGGGATAAATATGAAATTATTAACAGAAATTTTTAGTTGTCTAGTAGATGAAATACATACATCTGTAATAGCTACAATAGATGAAAATAATTTACCAGTGACATGTGCGGTAGATATAATGGATTACGATGATGAAGGGGTATATTTTTTAACATCAAAAGGAAAAGGATTCTATAAAAGGCTAAGTAATAATAACAATATATCATTAACAGCGATGAAGGGGAATTCAACATTAGAAACTATTTCAATAACAATAAAAGGAACAGTAAAAGAACTTGGATCAGAAAAAATAGGATACCTATTCTCAAAAAACGAGTATATGAATAAGATATATCCTACAGAAAAATCTAGATTAAATTTAACTGTTTTTAAATTATACAAAGGAAACGGAGAGTTCTTTGATTTAAGTGTAAGACCTATTAAAAGAATTGAGTTTTCATTTGGAGGGGAAAAGAAAGAGAAAAAAGGATATTTTGTCACAGATAAGTGTATAAACTGTGGAAGATGTAAGGAAGTATGTCCACAGAATTGTATAGTTGATGATAAGAAAAACTGGCATCAAGTGAAAATTAATCACGAGAGCTGCTTAAACTGTGGAAACTGTGTACAAGTATGTCCTGTTGAGGCGATATTAAAACGGATTTAATAGAAAATAAAAGGCGGTGGTCTTATGGAATTTCAAAATGAATCAAATCAAGTAGAAAGAAGAATATATTTAATAGAAAGATTACTGGATGAGAGAAAAAATGAAAGCGATGGAAAAGCACTAATAGCCTATTACAATATAGAAAGAAAAAAGAAAGATTGGTTGAAAAATGAAGAAGCTCAAAAAAGAATATTGAGGGCGCTTTTTAATACTAGGATGCCAGATAAAATAGACGGAGAATTTTTATCGGTGCAAGACGAGTATTTACAAGAGGAAACTAGAAAAAAAGGTTTTGTAGAATTAAAAGATATGGAAAAACTCGAAAAGGGGATATACATTTGGAGAGGTGATATCACGAGAATTAAAGCAGATGCCATTGTAAATGCTGCAAACTCTCAGATGTTGGGATGCTTTATACCAAACCATAAGTGTATAGATAATGCAATTCATACATTTGCTGGAGTACAGCTTAGAATATACTGCAATGAAATGGTGAAAAAGCAAGGTCATGAAGAGGAAACTGGAAAAGCCAAAATAACTCCAGGATTTAACCTTCCTGCAAGAAATATAATTCACACAGTTGGACCAATAGTATATGGAGAACTTACAAAAAGAGAGTGTGAACTACTCAAATCATGCTATAAATCTTGCTTAGAGCTAGCTGTAGGAAATGGTTTAAAATCAATAGCATTTTGTTGCATATCAACAGGAGAATTTAGATTTCCTAATGAAAAAGCAGCAGAGATAGCTGTTGAAACAGTTAGAGAATTTCTAAAGGATAACGATATTGAGGTGATATTCAATGTTTTTAAGGAAGAAGATGAAAGAATCTACAGAAACATATTTAGATAAAGTTAAAATAATAAAAAAAGAAATAAATTCAGCAGATGCGATAGTAATTGGAGCAGGAGCTGGTCTTTCAACATCAGCAGGAGCAAAGTATGATGGAGATAGATTTGAAAAATATTTCTCTGATTTTAGAGAAAGATATAGATTTGAAGATATGTACAGTGGTGGATTTTACACATTTGAATCTGATGAAATATATTGGGCATATTGGTCGAGATACATAAACATAAACAGGTACGAAGATGTAGACAATGGAACATATAAAAATCTGTATAAACTAGTAAAGGATAAAAATTATTTTGTAATCACTACAAATGTGGATCATATGTTTCAAAAGGCAGGATTTGATAAATCGAGATTATTCTATACTCAAGGAGATTATGGACTATTTCAGTGTAGTGTCCCATGTTGCCAAAAGACTTTTGACAATGAGAATATAGTAAAGAAAATGGTAGAGCAACAAAAAGATATGAAGATACCTTCAGAGCTTGTACCTATATGTCCAAACTGTGGTACCGAAATGACTATGAATCTAAGAGCAGATGATAAATTTGTCGAGGATGAAGGATGGCATAAGGCTAAAGATAGATATGTAAAATTTTTAGAGGATAACCTAGATAAAAAAATATTATTTTTAGAATTAGGTGTAGGTTTGAATACTCCAGGTATAATAAAATATCCATTTTGGAGAATGGTGAAGAATAGAGAAAATGCAAAGTATATATCAATAAGCCTTGATTCTACATATATACCAGAGAAAATAGCAGATAGGTCTATGTGTATAAATGATGATATAGGAAAAGTACTGACAGATATAAAAAAATAGCTACAAAATAATTTTTGGAGTGAATTATGAAAAATAATAAAATCAAAATAATATCAATAGTGGCTGTAGTTATTTCTATGATAGCTAGTTTTTCGCTTGGATATAATATTAAAACTAAAAACAATGATATAAATAACACTGAACTAAAAAGTGAAACAGTTGAAATAACGACATCTAAAGAAAAATACAGTGGTAAAAAGCCAAAGTATATATTCTTATTTATAGGTGATGGAATGAGCTATTCTCAGCTGCAACTAGCAGATTATTACCTAAAGAAAACGGGAAATAATGGACTAGATATATTGAAACTGAGTACAAATGGAACTATGCAAAATCCAGACAAGACATCGCTAATTCCAGATTCAGCATCTACAGCAACTGCTATGGCTACTGGAGAAAAAACTAAAAGTGGAAATATAAATGTAAGTGAAGACGGAAAAGAAAAATACGAAACAATTACACAGAAATTAAAAAAAGATGGATATAAGATTGGAATTGCGACAACTGTGAATATAAATCACGCTACACCTGCTGGATTTTCTGCCCATCGGGAATCTAGAAAAGGATACTATGAAATAGGCAAAGAAATGTTAAACACAGAATTTGACTATTTTGCAGGTGGAGATTTTAAGGATAAAAAAGGAGAAAATGGAGATAAGAAAAGTCTTGAAAAAATAGCCGAGGAAAAAGGGTATACTGTGACCGATAGTGAGGAAGAATTTGAAAAGTTGGGAAATAATTCTAAGAAAGAAAATTCTTCAAATGATGAAAAGTACTTGGTAATAGCTAATGATAGAGAAAAAACAGATGCTATGAAGTATAGTATAGATAAAAGATACGAACAGGAAAATGGAGAAGAGGAGCCATATTCTCTTTCAGATTATTTGAAAAAAGGAATAGATCTTTTGTCTGATAAAGATAAAAAAGATAAAGGATTCTTTATGATGATTGAAGGTGGAAAAATAGACTGGGCTTGTCATAAAAATGATGCAGCATCAGCACTTCATGAAACTATTGACTTAGACAATGCGGTTGATGAAGCGATTAAATTCTATAATAATCACAAGGATGAAACTTTGATTATCGTTACAGGTGACCATGAAACAGGAGGGCTAGCAATAGGAAATTCAAATTCAGAATACGACACACACCTTGAAAATCTAGGATTACAGAAGATTTCGTGTGATAGATTTAATGAAGAGTATGTATCTAAATATAAAAAGGAGAAAACTGATTTTAAAGATGTACTAAAAGATATAGAGTATGTATTTGGACTTAAGAAACCTTTAGTATTTAAGGAAGAAAAAGCAAAAGAGGATTCTGATGATGATCACAAACATTCAGACGAAAATAGCTTGGAACTTAGTAAATCTGAATATAAAAGGTTAAAAAAGGCGTACAATTTAACTCTTGAAAATAGAAAAAATAGGACTAAAGAAGAGAGTATATTGTACGGAAGCTACAAACCTATTACGGTTGAAGCAGCTAGAATTTTAGCTGAAAAAAGCGGAGTGGCATTTACTTCATTTTCTCATACAGCAGCTCCAATGGCGGTGTTTGCTGAAGGAGTGGGAGCGAGTGAATTTGGTGGGATGTATGATAACACTGAGTTGTATGAAAAGTTGATAGAGGTTATATACTAAAAATAATGGACTATTGTATTAGAAAAATTAATACAATAGTCCATTTAAATTTATAAAAATTTTATTTCTAAAGTTTTGCCCATACCTTCAGCAAGTCTTTTTAATGTTTTTAAAGAAGGATTTCCACTTCCATTTTCATATCTGCTTATATCAGCTTGATTAATTCCAGTTATTTCTGCTAGTTGCTTTTGGGTTATTCCAGTTTCTTTTCTAGATTCTAAGATAGCTCTTACAATCTGATATTCGGGTTCAAGAGAATCCCATTCCTTTTTGAATTCTGGATTTTTTAATTCTTTATTTAATGTTTCTCTAAAATTTTTAGACATATTAATTCACCTCACGATTAAAATATTCGTTTCTTCTACTTAAGGCAAGATTAATTTATTTTTGAGGAGTTTTTTGTGTTTTTTTGACAAATCCATTAGTTAAAATTATTTTTTTGCCTAAGACAAAGAAATATAAGATTCTTGTTATATCTGATTTAACTCTAGTTCTAATTTCAAAAATTCCATTCCCTAAAGATTTTGAATATGGCTCTCTTAACATATCTCCATGAGATGCTAATAATTCAAGATTTCTAAAAATTTTAGCTCTCATTTTAATATCTTGACTTAGAATAAATTCTTCTACTGGAAAACTTCCATCGTCTTTTTCAAAAAATTCTACTTCAAAATTATCCATTTTTCCTCCTGTGATATGTTATATATACCATATATAAAATTATATGTTATATATAACATATTGTCAAATTAGTTTATTTTTATCTTCTAAATATAATTATTGACAATAAATTTATTTTTATTAAAAAATTAATATATTATATGAGAAATTTTAGTGTGCTATAATTTTAGTAAATAAAGTTAAGAGGTGAAAAAATGGATATGTTAGAGATAATGAAAAAACAACAAAAGTATTGTTCAGATCATAGAGATATGCCAAATGAGCTACAGATAAAGGCAAAGAGTCTTTGTTGGGAATACAATCAGAGTAGACCTGATGAGTCAGAAAAGAGAGCCGAAATTCTTCAAAATCTTTTTGGAACTTGTCATCCACTTACATTTATAGAGCCATCTTTTAGATGTGACTACGGGTTTAATATACATACGCATGGACTTACAATAATCAACTACAATTGCGTGATTTTGGATACATCTCCTGTAAATATTGGAAAGAATGCGTTTATTGCGCCTGGGGTTTGTTTAGCTTGTGCAGGTCATGCAATAGATGCTGAACAAAGAGCCGATGGAATTGGAACATCTGCACCGATAACGATTGGTGATGATGTTTGGATTGGAGCAAATTCTACAGTTTGTGGTGGAGTTAGTATAGGTAATGGGACTATTATAGGTGCTGGCAGCGTGGTGACTAAGGATATTCCAAGTGGAGTGATTGCTGTTGGAAATCCTTGTAGGGTACTTAGAGAAATCACTGAAGAAGATAAGATGGAGCCGTTAAAATTTTAAGTTATATTTTAAGTTTTAAGAGTATAATATAAGAAAAAACTTGAAACTTACGGACGGTGAAAAAAATGAAAATATTATTGGTAGAGGACGAAAAAGAATTATCAAAAGCATTAAAGGCTATTTTGGAGATCAATAGATATTCTGTAGATGCGGTTTATGACGGTGAAGATGCAATCTACTACATGGAAAATAGCGAGTATGATGCGGTTATTTTGGATATAATGATGCCAAAAGTGGACGGAATAACTGCTTTAAAAACTGTAAGAGAAAAAGGAATTGATGTACCTATAATAATGCTTACTGCAAAATCTGAAGTGGATGATAAAGTACTGGGATTGGATAGTGGTGCAAATGACTATCTAACAAAGCCGTTTTCAGCTAAGGAATTACTTGCTAGACTTAGAGTTTTAACTAGAGAAAAATCTGTAAGTAATACTTCGATAATAACTGTTGGTAACGTATCTTTGGATACTACAACATTTGAGATGTCTTCTTTAAATGGAAAATTTAGACTTACAAATAAGGAATACCAGATGATGGAGATTTTCATGAGAAATCCTAAGCATATAGTATCTACTGAGCAACTTATAGAAAAAGTATGGGGATACGACAGCGATATGGAAAATAATGTTGTTTGGGTGTATATATCATACCTAAGGAAAAAACTAATTTCTCTAAAAGCAGATGTAGTTATAAAGGCTAATAGAAATCTGGGATACTCGCTTGAACAGATTGAAAATGGTGGCAAGTAGAACGGAGAAGAAATAATATGATAAAAAAATTAAGAAAAAAATTTATAGCTATTTCGCTACTGTCTACATTTATTGTTTTGTCGGTTATAATCTCGGGAATACATATTATGAACTATCATAGAATAGAAAATGA
This sequence comes from Peptoclostridium sp. AF21-18, assembly GCF_003478825.1. Classification (NCBI taxonomy): domain Bacteria; kingdom Bacillati; phylum Bacillota; class Clostridia; order Peptostreptococcales; family Peptoclostridiaceae; genus Peptoclostridium; species Peptoclostridium sp. AF21-18. The sequence continues at coordinate 120,532 of NZ_QUGE01000004.1, read as the reverse complement.
TGCGGATAGAATGTTGAGTCTAATTGCTGAAAATGAAGGGAAAATGCCTTTTGGAAAACCAAAATTTGAAATGGGAAAAAAATATGATTTTGGCAAAAGGGATATGATAAAATTCTCGCCAGAAACTCCATACGAAACGAGGTATTTCTCTGTTGTAATAGGAGCAAATGGTATTGTTGAAAGGTCTGATACGGGGAAAATAGCTGCTATAGATACAGAAAGTGCAGTACAGTATGCTAAGGAAAGATATAATGGAAATAAAAGTAGCGGATTTGAAGGAAATTATAGATTTTTAAAATCTGAGAAAGATGGCAAAACAATAATAACATTTCTAGATTGTACAAGAGAATTAGAAGGATTTAGATCTTTTATTATAATAAGTATAATAGTATCGGTGTTGGGACTACTAGCTGTATCTGCACTGATTGTAATAGCGTCAAAGGTGATATTAAAACCAGTTGAAGAGAGCTATACAAAGCAGAAGCAGTTTATCACTAATGCGGGACACGAAATCAAAACACCACTTACAATAATAGATGCAAACACAGAAGTGATAGAGATGATAAATGGAGAAAGTGAGTGGACAGAAAGTATAAAAAATCAGGTAAAAAGACTTGCATCTCTTACTTCAGATTTAATATCTCTTTCTAGGATGGAAGAAGAAAGCCGGTTTGTTATGAATGATTTTCCTATATCAGATGTTGTCGAGGAAGAATATGAAGTATTTAAAGGAATGGCTGATATAAAAGGAAAAGAGATGATTTCAGAAATAGAGAAAAATCTAAGTTATAACGGTGATGAAAAAGCTATTAGACAGCTTACATCAATCCTACTAGACAATGCTATAAAATATACAGATAAAAATGGAGTTATAAAGATTAAACTTAAAAAATCAGGGCGAAAAATTAACCTATCTGTGTATAATACAGTTGAAAGTATAACAAAAGAGGATACTAAGAGGATGTTTGAAAGATTTTATAGAGCAGACTCATCTAGAAACTCGGAAACTGGTGGATATGGAATAGGGCTTTCAATAGCTAGTGCAATAGTTTCTGCCCATAAAGGAAAAATACATGCTGATACAGATGATGGAAAATCCTTAAAAATAAGTATAACAATTTAAGTTTAAGAGAGAAAAAATAGTGGATCTAGATAGATTCGCTATTTTTTTATTTTTAAAAACATTGAAAACAAGGCATTTTGATGAGGTAGTATAAAAAATAAAATAAATTTAAAAACTTTTAAGTTTGTTTAAGGTTCGCTGAATATACTATACCCAGAAAATAAAAGAAAGGAGGAAAATAGATGAGTGAATATCAGCATATATTTAAAAGATATGAGATGAAATTTCTCTTAAATAGAGAACAAAAGGAAAGACTAAAAAAACTGATGTTAAATTATATGGAGGAAGATTCTTATGGAAGAAGTACTATAAGAAGCCTATACTTCGATACTCCAAATTATAGAATTATAAGAGCATCTATCGAAAAACCAGTGTATAGAGAAAAATTGAGAATAAGGAGCTATAAAAAGGCAGAACATGACGATGAAATATTTGTAGAGTTGAAGAAAAAATATAAAAAAGTTGTGTACAAAAGAAGAATAAATATGACAGAGCAAGAGGCTATGAACTATATCTGTTGTAAAAATGATGACAATATTGAAAAATCTCAGATAAAAAATGAAATAGACTACTTCTTAGACTACTACCAAGATATTAGACCATCGGTACTGATAACATATGATAGAGAAGCATTCTATGAAGTTGGAAATAGAGATTTTAGAGTAACGTTTGATGAAAATATACTTTGGAGAAAGGAAGACTTATCTCTATGCGGTGATATATACGGGGAAGCATTGCTAGAGGAAGGATATACCTTAATGGAAGTAAAGACAACAGGCGGTATTCCTGTATGGATGACAGATTTTTTGACAGAAGAAAAAATATACAAGGCTACTTTTTCAAAATATGGAACTGCATACAGAAGAATATTTGGAGAACAAAAGGCTGCCTAAAAAATGGGATTATGTAACTAAAAAATAATTATAAAAAACTAGGGATATAAAGATTGTAAAATAAATTTGAACGATAAAAAACTAAAAAACTAAAAAAAGGAAATAAAAAGGGGAAGATATATGAACACATTAATGACAGGGATATTTAATAGCGGGGTAACGGAAACTCTAGCTGTATCAAAATTTTTAACATGCATTGGAGCATCGATAGTAATAGGGATTATACTAACATTGGCTTATATGTACAAAACAAAATACACTAAAAGCTTTGCAGCTACACTGGCAATCTTGCCAACAGTAGTATGCGTGATAATTATGATGGTAAATGGAAATGTAGGAGCAGGGGTTGCAGTAGCGGGGGCATTCAGCTTAGTAAGATTTAGATCTGTTCCAGGTACAGCAAAAGAAATTGGAGCGATATTTATAGCAATGGGCGCTGGGCTAATAACAGGAATGGGCTATATTGGTTTTGCGTTCATGTTTGCAGTAATAATAGGTGCAGTTGAAATGATATACTCATCTATAAACTTTGGGAATACAAAAAACGAAAAATACAAAACAATTACAATAACAATACCTGAGGATTTGGACTATCCGGGAGTATTTGGTGGGATATTTAAAGAATATACAGAAGAACATGAACTAGTACAGGTAAAAACAACTAATATGGGAAGTCTATTTAGACTGACATACGATATAAAAATGAAAAATGGAAATTTAGAAAAAGAATTTATTGATAAACTAAGATGTAGAAATGGGAATTTAGAAATATGTATGTCTAAACAGGTAACTACAATCGGGGAACTTTAGACATATTAAAGGGGATATGGATATGAATAAGAAACTAATGTCGCTATTAACAGCAGGTGCGATAGTAGTTTCTCTTTCCGGATGCGCTAATAATACAGCTAATTCTAAAGAGAAAACCAAAACAACAGTAGCAACTGCAAGTGAAATAAACATATCTGAGATGTTTACCGACAGCGATAAAGAAGTAGGTTACGATGAAGAAAATTCAACAAAAATAGAATTGAATAAAACTAAGGCAACATCAAATTCTGATGATGTTTCAATAGATGGTACTACAGTTACAATAAAAAATGAAGGTACATATATTTTAAGTGGTGAGTTAGAAAATGGGAAAATAGTAGTGGACTCAGAAAAAACTGACAAACTACAAATAGTACTAAATGGAGTAAATATATCTTGTGAAGGCTCTGCTCCGATATATGTAAAACAAGCTGACAAGGTATTTGTAACATTGGCAAGCGACACAACAAACACACTTACATCTACAGGGGAATATGAAACAAGTGACGATAATATTGATGCGGCGATATTTTCAAAGGACGATTTAACACTAAATGGAACGGGTACATTGGCAGTTAAAAGTGAAACTGGGCATGGAATTGTATCTAAGGACGATCTGGTAGTAACTAGTGGTACATATAATATAAATTCAGCCTCACAGGGGCTATCAGCTAACGATAGTATAAGAATTGCAGATGGAAAATTCGACATAACATCTGGAAAGGATGGACTTCACTCAGAAAATACAGATGATGCAAAACTAGGATATATATATGTAGCAGATGGAGAATTTAATATAACTGCGGGTTATGATGGATTGGATGCCAGCAGTGCAATACAGGCAGATGGTGGAACATTTGACGTGACAACAGGCGGAGGAAGTGCAAAAGCAGTTTCAAAACGAGGTGGAGCACCTCAAGGTGGTGAAATGCCATCAGGAGAACGTCCTGAAATGCCAAGTGGAGGTGGAGAAAAACCAACGGGTGAACCACCTACAGATATGCAAAATGGAGAAAAACCAACGGGAAATTCAAGTACTGAAAAAAGTACAAACAGCATGAAGGGATTAAAAGCAGAAACAAATCTTGTTTTAAATGGAGGTACATACAATATAGATTCTTGTGATGACTCAATTCATTCAAACAAGGTAGTTACGGTAACAAATGGTACATACAGTATAAAATCAGGAGATGATGCTGTTCATGCTAAAGAAGCAACAAAAATAACAAATGGAACAATGAATATAACCAAGAGTTATGAAGGTATAGAAGGCTTAGATATAGAGATAAAAGGTGGAAAAATAACTGTTGTAGCTGACGATGATGGTATAAACGCAGCTGGTGGAAATGACGACAGTGGAACAGTAGAGCCTTTTGAAAATAGAGGTGGAATGAATGAAGCAACAAATGGAAGCATAACTATTTCTGGAGGAAATATAGACATCAATGCTTCTGGAGATGGTATAGATGCTAATGGAAATCTAACTGTAACAGGTGGAACAACTTATGTTTCTGGAGCTGAGAACAATGGAAATTCAACGCTAGACTATTCTGGAGAAGCAAATATAACAGGTGGTACATTTGTAGCAGTTGGAATGTCTGGTATGAGCCAGAACTTTGGAGAAAATTCTACACAAGGTGTGATTATGATAAATAAAGATAATACTCAGGATAAGGGTACGAAGATTAGCTTGAAAGATAGTAGTGGTGAGGAGCTAGTTTCGTATATTTCTAAGAAGTCTTTCAATTCTGTGCTTGTTAGTTGCAAGGAAATTGAAAAGGATGGTAGTTATACTATGAGTATTGGAGATGAAAACAGTGCAGTTCGGATGAGTTCTCTTGTTTATTCTGAGGGGACAAAGTCTAGAACGATGAAATAAAATCCTCAATCAATAAACTAAACTGGGAAAATAGAGTCTAGAGGTAGGCTCTATTTTCTTTTTCGTTGGATTGAAAAAGGAATAATTTATAGAATAATAAAAAGTTATTAAAATATTTGTAGATAATTATGAATTTTAAAAAAATAAAATATGCTATAATTAGCATAAAAAGAATAAATTTTATAAGTTATATTTAAATAAAGTTCGGGGGTGAATATTTTGGTAGATACAGATAAACATATTTATGAAAGAGAAGATTTAATAAATTTATTTGAAGGAATTAAAAATAAAACTTTAGGTGAAATTGATAATTTAGGTATATTTGAAGATGTACAGAAATTTAATCTACAAAAGGGAGTAGCAGGAACTATAATAGAGCAATGTGTGCTTGGTTATAAACCAGATAATAAACAAAGACCAGATTTAATTGTAAAAGATGGAAAAAAAGAAATTCCAACTGAAATAAAAACAACTGGAATAAAGAAACCTAAAAGGGGAAATAAAAAATTCGTTGCAAAAGAGCCAATGTCTATTACAGCAGTAGGTATTTATGATATTGCAAATCAAAAATTTTCAAATTCACACTTTTGGAGTAAGGCAGAAAATATGTTTATAATTTTTTATCATTACCTTGCTGATAAAGCGGTTAAACCATATGAATATGCTTCTTTTCCAATAAAAGATTATACTTTTCATAAATTTACAGAGGATGAAATTAAAGGTTTAGAAGTTGATTGGAATATTGTTCATGATTTTTGTAGTGAAATAGTATCTAATCACCCTGGAGAACATACAAAAGAATGGAAGGAGGAAATTAAGCAAGAGTACATTGATAGACACGGTTCTATGCGTAAAAAATTAAGTTATATAAATTTAGCACCCAAATTTCCACCAAGATTTAGATTAAAAAAATCAATGGTTGATACGATTGTAGCAAATTATTTTAATCATGATTTAGAAAAACTTGAGGATAAATATATAACAGTATCAGAGATAGATGAAAAATGTAAAGAACTTAGTAGAGAATATGGAGGGCTTACAATTGAAGAAATTGCAAGTAAACTAGGAGTTCCAATACTAAATAGTAATGGAACAGAGAATAAGAATATTGCGGAGCAAATTCTAGTAAGAATGTTTGGTGGAAAATCTAAGAAATTAAATGAAATTGAAATATTTAATAAATTTGGGCTTATTGCAAAGTCAATTACAATAACTCAAAATGGTGGAAGAACAGAGGATATGAAATTATATCAAATTGATTTTAATGAAATGACAAAAACTGACTATACTGATGAAGATGGTAATAAGCGTGAATTTGAATTTGAAGATTCAGAGCTATATGAGTATTTTTCTAGTAATGAATTTCTTTGCATTATTTTCCAAGAACCAAAGAAAGAATATTATAAAAACCCAAAAACAAATAGAAAAAAAGAGAAAAAACACCCATTAGCGATGAACAAATTTATAGGATTTCAACGTTTAGTATTTTCTGAAGAATTTATAAATACTGTAGTGAGAAGATGTTGGGAAGATACAAGAGAAAAAATATTTGAAAATTCTTTAGAAGATGTGGTACAAATGTACAAAGATGGTAGAAAAAAATATAATTCTAATGGTGAAGTTAGTACTGCACCTAATTTCATAAAAGTATCTCAAAATACTGTATTTATTCGAGGTGGGGGAAAAAATTCTCATAAGAAGAATAAAAAAGAATGTGTTAATGGAATAAAAATGATTCCACAACATATTTGGATTAGTGGAAAAGCAATTGTTGAAGAGCTAGGTCTTAAGTAAATTATGATAAAATAATAAAGTGATTAACTGTAATATTTGGTTAATCACTTTTTTTGCAGATATTTAAGTAAGAAATGAATTTTTTTATAGTATAAAGTAAATAATAAAATTAGAGTTAACTAAGTAAAAAATCAAAATGTGCAAAATAATAAAGTTAAGAATATGCCAACTTTATATTTATAAAATTAATTAAATGAAAAATGTATTGATCGAAATACAAAAGTATGTTATAATTACCTAAGAAAATAAAGAAAGGTGCGTAAAACAATGAAAAAAACAGTATGTGAGTTATTTGCCGGGGTTGGAGGATTCAGACTTGGTTTAAACAGAGCATCAGACGATTGGGATTTTGTTTGGGCAGACCAATGGGAACCAAGCAGAAAATTACAACATGCGTTCAACTGCTACTGTAAAAACTTTGGAGACACCGAAAACCATGTAAACATTGATATAGCACAAATTGATAAAAAAACTATTCCAGACCATAATCTTTTAGTAGGTGGATTTCCTTGTCAGGATTATTCTGTTGCTAGAACTTTATCTGGAAATACAGGAATACAAGGAAAAAAAGGTGTATTATGGTGGGAAATCAGAGAAGTATTAAAAGAAAAAAGACCAGCTTTTGTGCTACTAGAAAATGTAGATAGATTACTAAAATCACCTTCTACTCAGAGGGGAAGAGATTTTGGTATAATGTTAGCTTCATTCAAAGAATTTGGATACAATGTTGAATGGAGGGTTATAAATGCTGCCGAGTATGGTGGAACACAGAGAAGAAGAAGAACATTTATATTTGCATATAATGAAACAACTAATTATGCAAAAGAGATACTAGAATTTACACCATTAGAAAGAATAAATGAAAAAGGATTCTTTGCTAATGGATTTCATATTGAAAAAGTAGAGAAGTTAAATGAAACAGAAGTAGAAGGCGATTTAGTAGATGTATCAGATTCATTTAAATTTGAATTTAAAAACTCTGGTTGCTTAATAGGGAATAAAGTTTATACAGCAGAGGTTACGCCTATATATGAAGAACCGATACCACTAAGAGAACTTCTTGAAAAAGATGTTGATGAAAAGTATTATTTAGGTGATAAATTAGAGAAATGGGAATACCTAAAAGGAGCTAAAAAAATAGAAAGAGTTAGCAAAACTGGTCACAAGTATACATTTAGTGAAGGACCAGTAGGATTCCCTGATGATATAGATAAACCAGCAAGAACTATGCTTACAAGTGAGTCTAGTGTAAATAGAAGTACTCATGTTGTCAGAGATCCACAGACTGGTAGACTTAGACTTATAACTCCAGTAGAAGCTGAAAGAATAAATGGATTTGATGATAACTGGACTAAAACAGAAAAAATGCCAGAGAAATTTAGATATTTCTGTATGGGTAATGCCTTAGTTGTTCCAATGGTAACAAGAATGGGAAAAATATTAAATAAAATTTTTGATAATGAAAAGTAAAAAAGTACTGTTGTAAAAATGATTTAAAATTACATTTTACAACAGTACTTTTTTTATGAACTAAGAGAAAAATAATTATAGAAAAAATATATAAATATATAGAAATAAACTATTTTTTTAAAGAAGGGAAAAATGATAGTATAAGAGTTGGGAAAATATATATTAATTAAAGTTTAATATAAAAAAAGAAATAAAAAAATTAATTAATAAAATAAAATAAGATTTATACAAAATAATATTAATGTAAACTAAGGAGATAGGAAATGAAACGAGGAAAAAAAATAGTATTAATATCTCACTGTATATTAAATGTTAATGCAAAAGTCGAAGGAATAGCAAACTATTCTTCAGGACTAAAAGAGGTAATTTGTACACTTATAGAAAACGATTTCGGAATAATACAGCTTCCTTGTATAGAACAAGCTATGGGAGGTATAAACAGATGGGGACAGGTTAAGGAGCAGTTAGATTTCCCTAGCTTTAGAGATAAATGCAAAGAAATGCTTATACCTGTAATAAATCAAGTAGAGGACTTTTATAAAAATGGATATGAAATATCTGCAGTAATAGGTGTAGATGGGAGTCCTACTTGTGGTGTAAGTAAAACTTGTAGTGGAAAATGGAATGGCGAAATATGTGGTCAAAATAATATAGAAGAAAAGATAGCTACACTAAAAGAGATTGAATCATCAGGAGTTATGATGGAGGAATTAAAGATATTATTAGAATTAAAAGGAATTGATGTTAGATTTTTTGGGATTAATGAGTCAAATCCTCAAAATGGTATAAATACTATTTTGGAGAATATATGTAAAAAAAATTAATTATTTAGGAGGGCTTTTTATTATGAAATTAAAAAAAGCATTAGGTTTAATAATGGCATGTACAATGGCATTAACTGTATTTACTGGATGCGGTAATACAAAAGAAGAAAGTAAAAATGAAACAACACAGGAAGCAACAGATACTTCTTGGGAAGATTTAAAATCTAAAGGAACATTAAAAATAGGGATGTGTCCTGAATATCCACCATTTGAATCTATAAATGATTCAGGAGAAATAGAAGGGTTTGATGTTGATTTAGCAACAGCTATAGGAGAAGAAATGGGTATAAAGGTTGAATTTGCTAATATACCATGGGAAGGACTTATATCAGGACTTAATAATAGTGAATTTGACATGATAATGTCAGCAATGTCTCCAGAAGAAGCATCTGCAGCTAAGGATTCAGTAGAAGTAAGTGATGATTATTATGATATAAGTACAGTTATGGCTGTTAGATCAGACGATGATAGTATAAAGTCTAAAGAAGATTTAGCAGGAAAAACAATTGGTTATCAGACAGGAAGCTCTTCAGAACAGGTAGCTGCTAAATTAAAAGATATGGGTATAGAAGTTAAAGCTGAAAATCCATATAATAGAAATTCAGATGCATTTGCAGACCTTGAAAATGGTAGAATAGATGCAGTTATAGTTTCATTCCCATATGCTGTAACACAGTCAAAAGAAGATAAAAACTTTAAAGTTGTAAACGATGCTATAGATAAAACAAGTGTTGTAGCAGTAGTTAAAAAAGGATCTAAATCAATAATAGAAGAATACAATAAAGCTTTAAAAACTGTAAGAGATAGTGGAAAATATAAAGAAATAGAAAGTAAATGGCTTTCAGTAGAATAGTAGTGATATAAAATGATGAATTTAGACTTTTCAATATTATTACCATTTACAAACTTAGTTTGGGAAGCAGCAGAAATAACTATAAAAATAGGAGTTTTATCCTTTGTATTAGCATTAGTACTTGCTATAATAGTAGGTTCATTAAGAGCTGCTAATATACCTAAAGTTTTAAAATCAATATTATCTGTATATGTTGAGTTTTTTAGAGGAACACCATTAATGGTACAACTATTTATATTCTACTATGGATTACCATCTTTTGGAATGAAAGTAGACCCTATATTAGCATCTGTTTTAACTATGGGGTTAAATAGTGGTGCTTATTTATCAGAAGTTGTAAGAGCTGCTGTTTTATCTGTTGATAGAGGGCAGTATGATGCGGCTGCTGTTTTAGGTTATAATCATATACAAACAACTGTACATATAGTATTACCTCAGGCATTCAGAATTGCTGTACCAACATTTATGAATGGATTTTCTTCTATAGTAAAAGAGACTTCTTTAGTATCTGTACTTCCTATAATAGAACTTACTAAATTAGGAAACCAAGTTTATGCAAAAACATATCATCCATTTGAAGTGTATATATCTTTAGCTATAATTTACTTTATAATGACATATACAGTTACATTTTTAGCTAAATGGATAGAAAGGAGATTATCAATATGGATAGATTAATAGAAATAGATAATGTCCGTAAGTCATATGGAGGAAACCAAGTACTTAATGGAATTAGTATGGATGTTAAAAGGGGAGAAGTAATTGCAATTATAGGAGCAAGTGGATGTGGAAAAAGTACATTAGTTAAATGTATTTCAGGATTAGAAAATATACAAGATGGAACTATAACTATAGATGGAAAAGAAGTTAAAAGTGTTAAAGATACAGCAGGAAATGTAGGTATGGTTTTTCAAAGTTTTAATTTATTTCCACACTATACTGTTCTTGAAAATGTATCAAAACCATTAATGACAATAAAAAAAGTTAGTAAGTCTGAAGCGGAAAAAAAAGGATATGAACTGTTAAGTAAGGTCCAGCTAGAAAAACAGGCTAGTCAATATCCATCAACTTTATCAGGTGGACAAAAGCAAAGAGTTGCTATAGCTAGAGCTTTAGCTATGAACCCAAAGATAATGATTTTTGATGAGCCGACTTCAGCGTTAGATCCAGAGCTTTCTAGAGAAGTATTTAAGAGTATAAAAGATTTAGCAAAAGATGGTCAAACTATGTTGATTGTAACGCATGAAATAAATGCTATTAAAAATTTTGCTACAAGAGTGATATTCTTAAAAGATGGAAATATAGAAGCACAGGGAAGCATAGATGAAATATTCAAAGAAGGTAGAAATAAAAATTTAGATAAATTTATCAGAATGGTAGATTTTGAAGATTTAGATGATTAAAACAAAGATGCTGTTGTATAAATTTGTGTACAACAGCATTTTTGTTTTAAATTTGAAATATTTATGCGGTATAGTTTATTCAAAAAATCTATCTTCTAATTGAGATAATACGTATTTATTATTTAACCAGAAACATTGTTTAGTATAAGTATCCCCTGAAGGAAGAACATCTGGTTTGGCATCCTTTGTACTATGAGGTCTAACATGAGATACTCTATTTTCACTTGCTTTAGGGAAATTAGTTCTAACTCTTTTACCTTTATTAGTTGTATCTATTATATTGTTATCTAAAATAACCTGTTTAGTTTTTTCAAATACGGATTTAACATCAACATTTAAATCTTTATAAGGTATATTCCAGAATTGACAACCTTTAAGGATATATTTTTTATCCTCAACTTCCTTAAATACTACAAATAGGAATTTTGTTTCACTCAATTCTTTATAAAAGTCAGATTCCTCCCATTCTTGTTTGGCAATATCCATAAATTTAAATGCTGGGAAAGACATACTTTCTTTGATTTTATTATTTTTATTTAATCTGATAGTTTTAATCTTTATATTAGCTTTTTCAAATTCAGCAGCATGATTTCCTTTTATGCCTAAGATAGCATATACAATATTGGCTTTAGAACTTTTTGCTTTAGCCCCAACTTTAAAGTAGTCAAATAATTCGTCGACATCTCTATCTTTATATTCATTTATTCTATCTACAACATACTGCTCAAATGTAGTATTAACAAGTCTATCTTTAATTATGTTATTATCAGTATTGATAGTTACATTAGGTTTATAAGTATCTATTCCTTGAGAAATATAGTCTCTGAGTATATAAGTCATGTAAGAGTTTTTAAAGGCAAAAGCTCTTGGTTTGGCAGGAATATCACTAAAAGGTTGGCTTCTTCTATTTTCTGAAGTTGCTGCTTTTGGAGCAGCTTCAAGGTATAGAGTGTCAGAGCCAGATAATTCGTGAGCTTTACCAGTTTTTACTTTATTTACTATTGTATTAAAGTCATTTTCTATTATATCTAAATCAGCTTCTGGTGGAGTAAATAAAGATGCAAAATCAATTTTAAAATCTAATCTATTTTTTACTTCTTTTTCGTATAAGTAGTAGATTAAAAGTATTAAATGAGCCTTATTCCAAAAATGGCTATTGTAAAAAGTTTCATCAACTACTGTATGATAGTCAATCATATTTACAACCAATCTTTCTTTAGCTGATATTTGTCCATTTTTCAATTTTTTATATGGTGTTACTTTTAATTCAACACCAGCTTTGTCAAAATCTGGAGTTGGATCTGAATTAGCTTTATAATGGAAATGGCATTCTTCTATTAACTCACCAAGACCACCTTTTCTCTTTTTATTTTCGTGAGATACTGCATATTCTGAACTGTCTTCACTTACTAAAGTATTAATATTTTTCTCGTTTTCTTGTATAACATCATTGAAAGTTTTTCCAATTAATTTTTTTGCATAGGATTCTATGCTTAGAGGATTTGTTTCATCGTATAAATTGTTCATATGAATCACCATCTTTAATATAAATTAAAATTAAACTATTTATATATTATATCACATAAATAAAAATTGAAAGAAAAGAATAAGCATAATATTTCTAGATTAAACAACAAAAAAATAGTATAAAATTATGTTATTATAAGTATATAACTTTATATGTAAATAATACAGAATATGAATAATTAAAAAATAGTACAAAATATAAATGCCTTGTTTATATATTGAAAAGTAAACAGCAAGGGAATTTTGAAAAGAATAATTTTAATAAAGGAGAGAATAATGATATTAAGTAATTATCTTAAAAAAGTTGAAGAAGAGGTTGATAGTTTAATAGAAAGGCATAAAAAAGTTACAAATACTAATTGCTTAATTGCATTTAGAGGTGAAAATAAAGATTATGAAGAAACAAAATTAATGCCTTCGCTATTTCGTAATGAAAACTATATAGAAAAAGAGAAATATTTATTTGAACTTTTAGATGACTATGGGTTTATTCAACCAAATCAAAAGAGAAATATTGAAAAAGCTATAGAAGCTCAACATTATATTGCTATAAGTAGAATGTTAGATATAACTTTTAATTTATTTGTTGCAATATTTTTTGCTTGCAAGGGAAACGAGAATGAGAATGGAATTATATATATTTTCTGTTTTCCAGAACATTATTCACCACACTCACAATATATAGAAGAATTTTATACTCATATTTTGAATGATAAAAATATTTCTTATTCAAGCAATTTTAAAGTAATTTCACATAGTCATTCTAATAATAGAATAAAAGCCCAAAATGGAGGATTTATATTTTTTACAGGAAAAGAATTCAGACCAATTCCAAATGTATATTATAAAAAAGTAATAATAGAAAAAAATGATAAACGAAAAATATTTAAAGAACTAGACTTGATTTTTAATATGAATGAATCAACAATTTTTCCGGAAAAAGAAAAAATAATTCAAGTAGTTAAGCAAAAGTTTGAGCAAGGAGTATATAAGAAACGATTAATTACTATAGAAGGAGAAGTAGATTCATATTTTGAAAGAATTGATTATGAATTAAGTATGAATTGTTATGGAGATAATATTGATTTATTAAGATACTTGCGAAAGGAAAAAAGTGATTTACTATATTATATAAGTCAAAATTATTGCAATAGTATAGACAATAATATATCTGACAATCATATGTTAGAGAAAGAATTAATAAAAAAAATCGAGAATTCATTTAATTTCTTATTATTAAAGTATAGGAGGATATAAAGATGAGAGATTTTATAAATGAAATAATTGAAAAATTTCAAATAGATATAGAAAGTATTATTCAATTTCCAAAAGGAAGTCAAAGAAGTTGGCTTATTGAAGGAGAGGAAAAAAATGGAATAGAGAAAAAATTATTAGTTTATGATTGTTCTGGTGGAAAAAATAAATTTGATTATTATGAGTATACTAAAAATATAGAAGAAAAAGGTGAAATATTTCAATTAATAATGATATTTGATAATTGGGATAGTGAATGGAAAATTATGAAAGATGCGTATAAAAAATTAAAAAATTCTAAGGATAGGAAAGATTTATTGTATTTATTTGATAATAAAATTTCATATTATATTGATTTAAGTAACTCACTAAAAATAGAAGTTGATGAACAAGGAGAAAATTATCTAGAGTATTACAATTATGATAATGATGAGAATATAATAAGTTTAAAGGGAAGAGTTTATAATATTTCATTCAAGGAACTGAAAAAAATTTTTAATGTAACAGGTAAAGAACTTTTCAGAGAAAATGTAAGATATGGTTTGAAAAAAAATTCTCTTGGAAATTCATTGCAATTAAAATTTAAGGAATATATAAAAATTGGTGCATATATGAAATGGAATGAAGAAAATAAAGATTGTGATGATGAAAAAATAAAACAAGTATTCGAAATTGATAATGATTATAAAATAAGAAGTCCTAGAAACTTTTGGTTTTATCATAATGGAATTACAATATATGGGAAAGATGCATTTGACTTTAGTGGAAAATATGTAAGGGTGAATCCCAAAAATATAAGTGTTATAAATGGCGCCCAAACATTAACCAATTTTTTTGAGTGTACAAAATCATTGCCAGAAGAATTTAATAATATATGTGAAAATATTATTGATGATGAGGGTTTGAAGTTAGAATTAAAAAAACATATGGAATTATTTATATTAGAAGTAAAAGATATTATGAAAGTAAAAACTATTTTTATTGAAGGTAAAAAAGAATACTTACAACCTATCACTTGTGGTTTAAATACTCAAATTCCAATTAAAGAATCAGATATTTTAGCTATTTCTGATGATGTTAAGACAATTAATAAATATCTTCTAAAAAGAAATATGAAAATTGTAAAAGATGGCGAAAACTTGAATGTTGAAAAAATGTTTTCTGTAGTAGAATTTATTAAATATTATTTAATGATAAAAAATAAGCCAGGTGAAAGTAAAAATTTAAATCGTAAAGATATAAACAAATATTTAGTTGAAGCAAAAGAAGAATTTGAAAATGCTAAATATATTAATCAATTATTAGAAGCATTAATAAAAATAAATCGTATTGAATGCTGGTGGATTGAATCTAAAAAAATGAGAAATGAAATGTATAATAAAGAATCTGAAAAAAAATATTCAAAATATGGTAGAAATTATTTTTCTAGCTTTATGCTAAAACAGGATATAGATTTTTTAGATGATGAGTCACTTATTCAATTTTATGATATTTTTATAAAAACTTTTATGGAAATAAGTAGTTCTCCAGATTTATCTGAATTTAAAAATGATAAACTATTTGAAAAGTATTTAGAAGAAATTAATAAGAATAAATCAAAAGCAACACAATTATTTATAGATGATTATGATGATTTAAAAAAATATTTAAATTCTAATAAAAAATCACAATATACTCTTCAAAAGAGTATTCGTGAGTATTTAACTTTAAAAAATAAGGATATTTCAAAATTTATTTTTAGAGTAGTTCCAAGAAGTAATAACAAAGTTAATGAGGCATTTTCATTTCCAAATACTACTTTTAGTGATATATATCAAAATCAAAATATTGATGAGGGAAAAATATATACGGAGTTTAAAAATTCTCAATTCTATAAAGATATAAAAAAAATATTTCCAGTATTTATAATTGATTGGGAAAAAAAGAATAATGAAAAAATTATAAAAAATATAGGTTTAATAGAAGAATTTAGTTTTAAATCTCTAGAAGAAGAAGCTAAAAATGTATATGATAAAACAATAGAGGCTTTTAAAGAAGGTGATGAAACAAAATTTCCAAAAATGAGTGATAAATTATCATTTCATGTTAGACCAAAGGCTATTAACTCAGATGATACATTTGAATTTACAAATGGTATAGAAATTACAAAAAGAACATTTTGGGCAAATAAAGAAACAATGAATAAGTTAATAGATGAAATGTACAAAAATAGTTAGTAAAATATTTTAAATACATAATTATAATATAAAGATTTGTAGGTAAGATAATGTATTAAAACCTATAAAGTAATCTAAATATAAAAATTCTTTATGAGGTCCCAATTTGTTAAACTTTTGAAATATAGTTATTTCACAAAAGTTCAACAAATTGGGACTTCATCATATTTTTGAGTCATAAGTTGAATTTCTCTAACCTTCATTCCCATATCATTCCCAGAAAAACTATTCCAATCAGCTAAAACAACAATTTCATCTCCTGATTCAAAATCATCTAATGATAATCTTTTTAAATAGTCTGATGCAAATTCAGCATAAATTAAATCAGCATTAGAACAATCTAAATATCTGGGAGAACCAAAATCATTTCCATTATCTACTGATTCAGCATATAGTCTATTATTACTTGAATCAACTTTTGTCACGACTGCATTAAAAGAGATTGAATCAGAAGAATTTGAATTATCCTTTGTACAAGAAGTTGCGCCTAAAGATAAAGAAACAGTAAACAATATTAAAATTAATTTATTTAAAAATAATTTATTAAAAATTTTCATTCAAAAATCCTCCTAAAATTCCTATTTAACTAAATATATAACATAAAATGAGAAAAATAACATTAAAATCATTAAAAAAGATAATTATTATCGTTGTTAAATAGTATAATATAAGATAGGAAAATTATACGTTGAAAGGAGTGAAATTTTTGAAAGGAAAAATAATGTTTCAAGGAACTGCATCCAATGTAGGAAAGAGTATAATCGCTGCAGGTATGTGCAGAATTTTTGCTCAGGACGGATACAAAGTAGCTCCTTTTAAACCACAGAACATGGCGCTAAACTCTTTCATCACAGATGAAGGACTAGAGATGGGAAGAGCTCAGGTATTTCAGGCAGAAGCAGCAGGGATAAAGCCAAAAGCGGATATGAACCCAATCCTATTAAAGCCATGTGGAAATCATAGAAGTCAGGTGATTGTTAGAGGAAAAGTTGTTGGAGAGATGCATTCCTCTGAATATCATGAATATAAATTAGAGTTAGTAGATATTTTAAAGGACACATTTTATGATTTAGAAAATGAGTATGACGTAATTGTTATGGAAGGGGCAGGAAGTTGTGCCGAGATAAATTTAAAAGAAAGAGATATCTCAAATATGGGTATGGCACAAATCGCCGATGCTCCAGTTGTTTTGGTATCTGATATAGACAGAGGAGGGGTATTTGCCTCTATTGTAGGCACACTTGCACTTTTAACTGAGTACGAGAGAAAAAGAGTGAAGGGTGTAATTATCAATAAATTTAGAGGAAAAAAAGAGTACTTTGCTGAAGGTGTGAAGATGCTTGAGGATATTATACATATACCTGTTTTGGGAGTTGTTCCGTATTCTGATATTAAGATTGAGGACGAGGACAGTGTAACTACTAGATTTAAAAAGGCCACAAAGAAAAATGATATAAATATCGAAATAGTTAGGACTCCACATATGTCAAACTTTACAGATTTCAATATCTTTGAAACACAGAGCGATGTAAGTCTTAGATATGTTGATTTTGGTGAGTCTATTGGAAATCCTGATATGCTAATTATTCCAGGAACTAAGAGTACAGTAGAAGATTTAAAATATTTAAGAGAAACTGGTCTTGAGGAGCAGATAAAGGAATGTGCTAGAAGAGGAAAACTAGTATTTGGAATCTGTGGTGGATACCAGATGTTAGGCAAAAAAATCGTCGATAAATATGGTGTTGAAAGCGACGATTTAGAAGTAGAAGGAATAGGACTTTTGAATACTGTAACTGAATTTGAAAAAGAGAAAACTACTGTGCAGACAGAGAGAGTTATTTCTGATAGTGTGCGAGGCTATTTAAATGATGTATCAGGGAAAAAAGTTAAAGGCTATGAAATACACATGGGAACTACAACAAAACTAGATGAATGTGTAGACGAAATATTTGCGAGTGAGCCTACAGATTTAATAGAAAAAAATGCTGAGAACTGTTTAATAGGATGCTCAAATTCAGAAGGAAATGTTGTAGGAACTTACATACATGGAATTTTTGATGAGATAGACTTTACTAGAACTCTTCTAAACACAATAAGAGCTAAGAAGGGACTAGAACCTGTAGCTAGTGAAGTAGAATCATTTGAAGAGTTTAAAAATAGAGAATATGACAGACTTGCGGATATGCTAAGAGAAAACTTAGACATGGAAAAAATCTATGAAATAGTTAAAAACTCAAGCAAGTAATTAAATTAAATAAGTTAAGAAATAGAAAAGTTAGTCTGAAAAAGTGTATCAAAGTAGATTAATAATAGGAGATTTTAAATATGAAAAAGATTATGATTGCAGGTACTTCAAGTGGAGTTGGAAAGACTACAATTTCGCTTGGGATTATGCGGGCACTTACAAAGAGAAATCTAAAGGTGCAGCCATACAAGGTTGGGCCTGATTATATAGATCCGTCTTTTCACACATTTATAACTGGTAGAGATTCTAGAAATCTGGATTCTTATATGTTAGACGATGAAAAGATTAAATACATAGTAAATACTGCATCAAAGGATGCCGATATTTCTGTGATTGAGGGAGTTATGGGGCTTTATGATGGATTTGGAACTGATATAGATAACTGTAGCAGTTCTTACACATCAAAGATTACCAAAACTCCAGTAATACTAGTTATAAATGGTAAGGCAATGGCTGCATCTGCTGCAGCGACAGTACTTGGTTATTTAAACTTAGATAAAAATGTAAATATCATAGGTGTTATTGCAAATAACGTAAAAACTGAAAGCCACTTCAACATAATAAAAGAGTCTATAAAAAAATACTGTGGACTAGAAGTTTTTGGATATTTTCCACCAAATGATAAATTTGCACTTGAGTCAAGACATCTAGGTCTTGTTCCAATGGATGAGGTTGAAAAATTATCTGAGAAATTCTCATCTCTTGCGGATGAGATTGAAAAATACATAGACATAGATAGAATTATAGAATTATCAGAGAGCGAAGAGATTGCCAGCAAATTTGACTTAGCTGAGGAAATGGAAAAGAAGAATTTATTTGAATTAGCTAAGGAAAAAACTGTTGCGATTGCACATGATAAGGCATTTAACTTCTACTATAGAGAAAATATAGAGATTTTTGAAAAACTTGGAATAAAAATAAAATACTTTAGTCCTCTTAAAGATGAAGAAGTTCCAATGTGTGACTTTGTATATATTGGTGGCGGATTCCCAGAAATTTTTGCTGAGGAATTAGAGAAAAATGAGTCTATAAGAAAATCAATATTTGACTTATACGAAAACAATACTCCAATATATGCAGAATGTGGTGGACTTATGTATTTAGGAAAATCTATTATAGATAAGTCTGGAGTAGAGAGAAAAATGGTTGGTATTTTTGAAGGTGTCAGTGAAATGACTCCTAGACTTAGAAGATTTGGATATTGTGAAGGACAGGCGCTTGAAGATACAGCTATCTCAAAAGAAGGAGATTGTATAAAAGGACACGAATTCCACCATTCAATATTTAAAAGTGACGAAAAATGTGCATATAAGATGAGAAAAATTAGAGATGGAAAAGTTGTAGATGAATGGGAAGGTGGTTATAGCAAGAAAAATACACTTGCGACATATCTTCACACTCATTTTTACAACAATTTGGATTGTATAGAAAATATACTTAAAAACTGTGAAAGATAATAGAAGGAAATTTTAATTATGGGAAATTTATTTACACCACAGGTAACAAGTACGGTTGTTTTTACTGTGATTGGATATAGTTTTGCAAATATACTTATTATGATTCTTGGATACATAATGGACTTGGTGTTTGGGGATCCGTATTGGTTTCCACATCCAGTTAGATTTATAGGTAAGTTGATAAGCAAGACAGAAAAATTTATAAGAAAGCATGCGAAATCAGAGAAATCTCTAAAATATTGGGGAATTTTGATGTGGTTAGTGCCTGTTGTTACAACAGCGCTTGTTACAGCATTGATTGTAAAGATTGCAAGCTTCAATAAATATGTAGAAATTTTTATTAGTGCATTTATAATCTACACAACACTTTCTACAAAGTGTTTAAAAGATGAGGCTACAAAGATTTACAACGTACTTGAAACTGGAGATATAAAAAAATCGAGAGTGCAGCTTTCATATATAGTAGGTCGTGATACTACAAATCTTAGCCAATCTGAGATAATAAGGGCTACAGTTGAAACAGTTGCCGAAAATACTGTAGATGGAACAATTTCTCCTATGTTCTACGGATTTTTATTCGGCCCTGTAGGAGCAATGACTTATAAGGCGATAAACACATTAGACTCAATGGTCGGATATAAGAATGATAAATATTTAAACCTTGGATGTGTATCTGCAAAATTAGATGATGTAGCCAACTTTATACCAGCAAGATTAACTGCGATATTTATGCCTTTAGGAGCATTTTTATGCGGTATGAATGGATCAAACTCGTTTAAAATAGCGATTAGAGATAGAAAAAATCACAAAAGTCCAAACTGTGCATTTGCAGAAGGTGCAGCAGCTGGAGCTATTGGAGTACAGCTTGGAGGGACAAATATCTACTTTGGGAAGGAAGTATACAAGCCTACTATTGGAGATAAGAAAAGAGAATTAGAAAACTACGACATAGTTAGAATGAATAAGCTTATGTATGCGACAACAGCTAATGCACTTTTAATTTTATCAGCGTTGTTTTGCATTATGATATAATATATTAATACTGTTAAAAGGAGAGTTTGGAAAGAATTGATGGAAAATAATTTTAATAAAAAAAATAAATCTACCAAAGAAAAAGAGTTCAACAAAGAAAAAGTTAATATAAACTCAGTTCATGGGGCAGATATCAATTCAGCGGCCGAACTCTATGGACTTGAAGCAGATAAAATTATCGACTTTAGCTCAAATATCAATCCATTTATTGTAGATAGTATGGATAAGATTGTCGCAGCTGGAGTAGGTAGTTTACAAAAGTATCCAGATATAAAATACAGACGACTTAGAAAAAATATAGCAGACTACCTTGGAGTAGATGATAGTCAAGTTATTCCTGGAAATGGAGCAACGGAGATAATCTATCTCCTTATGAGAAATCTAAGTGGAAGACTTGCTATAATCAATCCAACTTTTTCTGAGTATAGAAAAGGTGCAGAGATTGCAGGTCTAAGTGTAGTAGATTTTGTGATGGATTGGAAGAAAAATTTTGAACTTGATTTAGACGAAATTTACAGAAGAAAAGACGAGTTTGACAGTATATTTATCTGCAATCCAAACAATCCAGATGGATCTGTTAGAGAAATAAAAAAACTATTGGAATTTGCGGAAAAAGAAGGGAAGTTGCTTATAGTGGACGAAACCTTTATCGAATTTGCTGACTCTGAAAAAGATAGAAGTCTTGTAAATATGGTCGAAAAATCAAAGAACTTATTCATAATTAGAGCAGTCACAAAATTCTTTGGAATACCAGGAATTAGGCTAGGTTATGGAATAAGCGCAAATAGGGAATTACTTCAAAAAATGTACGATGAAAAAGAGCCTTGGACGATAAACTCATTTGCAGATTCTGCATCTGATTTTATATTTAAAGAGGAGGAGTACATAAGAAAAAGCAAGGAGTATTTTTCTAAAGAAAGAGTATGTATGATAAATGAAATAAATAAAATAGATGGAATAAAGGCATTTAATTCAGATGCGAATTTTATTCTAGTTAGATTTGAAAATAGAAATGTATTGGATGTGAAAGAAAATTTATTAAAAAGGGCAGGTCTTCTCATTAGAGATGCGTCTAATTTTATTGGTTTAGACTCTAGTTTTGCTAGAGTAGCTATTAAAAATCATGAACAAAATATTGTACTTGTAGATGCACTTAGATCTGTATTGGGTGAATAGAGTGAAAGGTTACGCAAAATGCCCTGCTTCTTGTGGAGAGTTTGTTCAGGGAATGATAGGAAATGAAGAGTACCTCTGCTCCTATGCAGTAAATCTTTTTTCAGAAGTTTACCTTGAAGAGAGAAAAGATGGTGAGGAAGAGGATTTAACTGAAAGAGTTAAAGGAACAGAAAAGAAAATATACATAAGAAATGTAAAAAAATCGAGATTGGCTATAAGAAAAGTATTTGAAAAATACGATATACCAGTTGAAACGCTAAACAATTTATCTGTAAAAATAATAAGTGAGGTTCCTGTAAGCAAGGGAATGGGTAGCTCAACTGCAGATATAGGAGCTGCTATAGGAGCTGCATTAAATCTAATAGGTGAGGAAATGACTCCAGAAGAAATTGCAGAAATAGCATCGTCAATAGAGCCTACAGATTCTGTATTTATGGAAGATAATGTAATATTTAATCCAGTTAAGGGTAAAGTGAAGGAAAAACTTGGGTATATAGATGATATGAAGGTTCTTCTTTTAGAGCCTAATAAATATCTAAATACTGTAGACCTTAGAAAGAACAGAATGTACAAAGAGGCAAAGATGAGAAATAGAGAAATCATCGAAAATGCCTTTAGAATGCTTAAAAAAGGATTCACAGAAAAAGATAGAGAGATGATAGGTAGAGCTTGTACTGCTAGTAGTTTAGCAAATGAAAATATCTGTAAAAAAGAGTATCTACATGAGATTATCGAGGTATCTGATAAATGTGGTGGATTTGGAGTAAATGTGGCACATAGTGGTACAATAGTCGGAATTTTAGTGGATAAAGACTTTGATTGTACTGAGATGATAGCTGAATTAAAAAGAAGAGAGATAGACAAAGTTTATTCAGATATGTACACACTAGATATTATCAAAGGTGGAATAAGATACGAATAAAAAATAAAAGGAGGGATTTTTTTGGATTATATTAAAAACCCTATGAAGATTGAAGAGAGAAGCTTTGAGATTATACAGGGAATAATAGACGATATAAGACCTGGATACGAGTACAAAAGTGAAATAGAAGAAAAAATAATAAAAAGAGCGATACACACAACTGCAGATTTTGAGTATTTAGATATTCTAAAAATATCTGATAATGCAGCTGAGATAATAAAGGATGCTCTTGAAAATAAGGCTAGTATTTACACAGATACTACTATGGCTTTAAGTGGGATAAACAAGAGAAAGCTAGATAAATTAGGTTGTAATTATGCTTGTTTAGTTGCAGATGAGAGAACTGTTGCAAGAGCTAAGGAAAAAGAGATTACAAGATCTATGGCTGCGGTTGAGATAGCTGCTGAGGATAAAGGAAGAAAGATTTTTGTTCTTGGAAATGCGCCAACAGCATTGTTTAAGGTTATAGAAATGGTAGAAGCAGGAGAGATGGAAGTCGATGCAGTTATAGGTGTTCCAGTTGGATTTGTTGGAGCAGCTGAGTCAAAAGAAAAACTTGCAGAAACAGATATTCCATATATACTTTCTGAAGGAAGAAAGGGTGGAAGTAATCTAGCTGCTGCAATAATCAATGCGATACTTTACAGCATAGAGAGATAGTTTGTATTATGGAAGAATTTGTATATATAGACGGGAAAAAATACAGAAGAGGATATACAACAGGATCTTGTGCAACTGCAGTTTCAAAGGCTGCTGTGTATGTGCTTTTAACTAATGAAAAAATAGATACGGTAAATATAGATACACCTAAAGGAATATATTTATCTATTCCTGTTGTTTCTAGTGAGATTAAAAAGAATGAAGATACGGGAGAAATTTATTCAATCTGCTCTGTTCAAAAAGACGGTGGAGATGATATAGACGCAACAAATGGGATAGAGATATTTGCAAAGGCAACTTGGGTGTATGAAGATGAGATAGATAAAAGCGAGAATAATTTCTCTTTTGAAGGAGATGGATTCTGTGTATTTTCTGGAGAGGGAGTAGGAATTATCACTAAAAAAGGTTTGAGTGTAGAACCAGGTAGACCTGCGATAAACCCAGTTCCACAGAAGATGATTGCAAAAGAAGTAGAGTCCGTTTTAAAAGCAAGTGGAGAAAATGTATTAAACGATAAAAATAATTTAGATGATGAAAATAGATTAGATAATCTAAAAAAAGTAATAAAGATAACTATTTTCATACCTAAGGGAGAAGAAGTTGCAAATAAGACATTTAACCCTAGACTTGGAATTGTAGGTGGGATATCTATAATTGGAACAAGCGGCATTGTTGAGCCAATGAGCGATGATGGTTGGAAAAAGTCGCTTTCAATAGAGCTAAATATGAAAAAAGAGCTTGGAATGGATAAGATTATACTTGTTCCAGGAAATCATGGAGAGAGCTTTATTTCAGATAGGATTGGAGAAAATAGTTCTGTTGTTAGGACGAGCAATTTCTTAGGATATATGTTAATGGAAGCTAAGAGAATGGGATTTAAAAAAATTCTTTTGGCCGGACATATTGGTAAATTTATAAAATTATCTGCAGGAATTTTTAACACTCACAGCAAGGTCGCAGATGCTAGAAATGAGATACTTATAGCAAATTTGGCATTGATGGGTGCTTCAACAGAGTTAGTGAGAAAGATTGACTCTTGCCTTACAACTGAGGAAGCTACAGATATTGTATATGAAAATGGATTTGGAGAAGTTTTTGATATAATTTGCGAAAAGTGTAAAAAAAGAGCAGAGATGCATGTAGATAATGAGATTGAGATAGAAGTATTTATTTTTAAAATGGACAAGACAGTACTTGGAAAGAGTAAAAATGCCGAGGAGATGTTGGACAGTTTTAGAAAATAAAATGTTGATAGAGTTTTAATTCTTTGGAGGAAGATATGCTAAATGTAGTTGGGATAGGACCTGGAAACGAGGGCTATATAACTGAGGTTGGCAAAAAAATTATCGCTGAATCAGATGTATTAATCGGTGGTAAGAGAAATCTTGAGATTTTTGAGAATTTTTGTGGCGAGAAAATTGTTTTAGGTGCTAATCTAGTGGAAATAAAAAATTATATAAATGAAAATATAGAAAAAAATATAACTGTTATAGCATCTGGAGATCCATCAGTCTACGGAATAGGCAAGTATCTGAGCAAAAATGTAGATAATGAAAAGATGGAGATAATTCCAGGGATTAGCTCAATGCAGTATATGTTTTCAAGAATAAAAGTAGATATGAACGATTTATATATGACTAGCAGTCATGGAAGAGAGCCGGATTTTGATTATCTGCTATCTCACAGTAAAGTGTGTATGGTTACGGATTCAAAGATTGGGCCTAGAGAAATTGCCCGGGAAATAATTAAAAGGGATTTGAAAAAAACTATGGCTGTCGGCGAAAATCTTTCATATGATAATGAAAAAATAACTATTGGAAAACCAGAGGATATTTTAAAAATAGAAAACTACGATATGAATATCGTTGTAATATTGGACGATGAGCAATAGTTGATATATAAACAGAAACATAGATTTTAAGGAAATAATAGATTTTACGGAAATAGGTGAAACTTAATGAAAAATAGTAGCTTTATTACAGGTAAAGTGCCTATAACAAAGGAAGAGGTTAGGGCGATTGCACTTTCTAAGCTAGAAATAGAAAATGCCAAAAGTTTTCTGGATATAGGAGCTGGAACGGGGAGCGTATGTATAGAAGCAGCATTAAAAAATCCCAATATGAAGGTTGTAGCTGTTGAAAGACATGAGCACGCAGTTGAACTGATTGCGTCTAATAAGGAAAAATTTGGTGTGAAAAATCTAGATATTTTAGAAGGATACGCTCCTTTTGAAACAGATGAAAAGTTTGATGCTGTTTTTATAGGAGGAACTGCAAAAAAATTAGAGGAAATAGTGGATTGGACGTATGAAATTTTAAACGAAGGTGGAAAATTATGCGCCAATTTTATTATAATAGACACTTTTTATAAAGCATTAGAGCTTTTAAGAAATAAGGGATTTAAGGATATAGATGTAAGTCAGGTATCTGTATCAAAACTAGAAAAATTGGGTAGTGGGGATTATTTTAAACCACAAAACCCTATTTTTTTAATATCAGCGGAAAAATAAATTAATTTGGAGGTTTGCTATGAGTAAAGTTCATTTTGTCGGAGCTGGACCTGGAGATAAAGAGCTTATAACTTTAAAAGGTTACAAGCTTTTAAAAAATGCAGATATAGTTATATACGCAGGTTCTTTAGTAAATCCAGAACTATTAGACTACTGTAAAGAAGATTGTGAGATATACAATAGTGCGGTTATGGATTTAGGCGAAATAATAGATGTTATGGAAAGAGGAGTTAGAGAAAATAAAGAGGTTGTAAGACTTCAGACAGGAGATTTCTCTATATACGGATCAATAAGAGAACAGGTTGAGGAACTAAATAAAGTAGATGTAGGATTCGACTGTATTCCTGGAGTTAGCTCATTTTTAGGTGCATCTTCTGCGCTTGGCGTTGAATATACAGTTCCTGAAATTTCTCAGAGTGTGATTATAACTAGAATGGAAGGAAGAACTCCTGTCCCAGAAAAAGAGTCTATACAGGAATTTGCAAAACATCAGACTTCTATGGTTATTTTCCTATCTGTTCAGGAAATAGAAAAAGTTGTTGAAAGATTAATCGAGGGTGGATATCCAGAAGATACTCCGGTTGCAGTAGTTTATAAGGCTACTTGGCCAGATGAAATGGCTCTAAGAGGAACACTTACAGACATTGCAGCAAAGGTAAGAGAAAATGGAATAAACAAAACTGCACTTATAATGGTTGGAAGATTCTTAGGTCAGGACTACAACAACTCTAAACTATACGATAAAGATTTTGTACACGAGTACAGAGGAAACGAAGATGGAGAAAACTAAATTCGATTTGGATACTATTTCTATAGATAAAAATATTGATTTAAAGAATGAAGTAGACAGGATTTTAGAAAATGGAATATCTAAAAAAGATATCGTTATTGCTAAGAAAAATATAAGAATAGCTATTATAGCTGTTACAGAAAAGGGAAAAAATACTGCAGAAAAAATAGCTTCAGAGCTAGAAAATGTAGATGTATTTTTCCAAAAGAGAGGGATAAAAGAGCTTACAGGAGAGCTTTTTAATAAATACGAATGTATAATTTTTGTATCTGCCTGTGGGATTGCGGTTAGATGTATAGCACATTTTTTAAAAAGTAAGTTTGAGGATCCAGCTGTGTTGGTTGTGGACGATAATGGGAATAATGTGATTAGTTTACTAAGTGGACATATAGGTGGAGCAAACGAAATAACTTTAAAAATAGCAGATATTTTAAACGCAAATCCAGTGATTACAACATCTACAGATACTAATAAAAAGGGTGCTTTAGATGTAATTGTGTCTAAAATCGGTGGATATGTGGAAAACCTTAGAGAATCTGCAAAGCTTGTAAATTCATATCTTGTGGATGACAAGCGAGTGGGGATATATTTTGATTCGGATTATGAAAGTGAAAAAGATAGTCTAAATCTATCTGGATTTGAGTTGATAGATGAAAAAACTGAGATTGATGAAATAGTAAAACTAGACGCACTCGTTTCAGTTACTGATAAGCTTAGATGCTGGATAGATGAGATTGTTTATAATATAAAGAAAGATAATGAAGAAAAAGAGGATTTAATTTATATAAAGCTAGTTCCAAGAAGAATTGCACTTGGGATGGGGTGTAGAAAGAATACAGAAACTGAAAAAATGATTGAAGAGTTTTCTACGTTTTCTGCTTTGAAAAATATACATCCTGCTGCAATTGTAAAGACAGGGAGCTTGATTATAAAAAAAGACGAAAAATGTATGATAGATTTATCAAAAGCTCTTTGTGCAGAGTTTAATCTATTTGATGTAGACGAGATTTGTACTTGTGACTATATGTTTGATAAATCGGAATTTGTAAAGAAAAACACTGGTGTTTATTCTGTTGCACAGCCTTCAGCATATCTCCTAAGTGGAAATGTTATTTCGGATAAGTATAAAAATAATGGAACAACTTTTGCTTTTGGCAGAATGAAAGGATAAAGTTATGATTTACGTTATAGGAATTGGCCCTGGTGGAAAAGAGTACATGACTCTTGAAGCTATTGAGGCGATAAAAAATTCAGATGTAATAGTTGGATATAAGACATATATTAATTTAATAGAAGATATGATTTCTGATAAGGAAGTCGTACAAAATGGGATGAGAAAAGAAATTGACAGATGTAAGATGGCTGTCGAAATAGCTAAAGAAGGAAAAGATGTAGCTGTTGTAAGTAGTGGAGATTCTGGAATTTACGGAATGGCAGGGCTTATTCTTGAGCTTGTTGTTAAAGAGGACGAGGATATTAAAGTTAAGGTTGTACCTGGTGTAACTGCAAGTATTGCAGCGGCTTCTGTTTTAGGTGCACCGATAATGCACGACTTTTGCCATATAAGTCTTAGTGATCTTCTAACTCCTTGGGAGGTTATAGAAAAAAGATTAAGACTTGCAGCTGAAGCAGATTTTGTAGTTTGCCTATACAATCCAAGAAGCAAGGGAAGAAGTGAACATCTTGCTAGAGCTTTTGAAATAATGGGAGAATTTAAAGATGGAAGCACTCCTGTTGGAATTGTAAAAGATGCAGGAAGAGAAGGCGAAGAAAAACATATCTGTACATTTGATACAATGAATTTTGAAATAGTTGATATGACTACAATGGTAATTGTCGGAAATAAATCGACATTTATAGATAAGGATATGATGATAACTCCTAGAGGTTATACAGTTTAGAAAAGGGAGTGATTTTTTGGTACTAGTTTTAGGTGGTACTTCGGACAGCATAAAAATATGCGAATTAATAAATAAAAAAGGATTTTGTAATAGATATATACTTTCTGTAACAACTGAATACGGAAAAGATTTAGCTGATGGCATTGCGAAGAAGATTCATCTTGGTAAAATGAGTGAAGAAGATATGGAGAAATTTATAATTGAAAACGAGGTTTCATTTATAATAGATGCAACTCACCCTTATGCCACAGAGGTTTCAGTAAATGCTATAAAAGCTGCTGAAACTACAGATACAGGATATATAAGATACGAGAGAAAATCTTTACTTGAAGAGATAGATTATAAAGGTTGTCGTTTTGCAGATAGTATTGATGAGATGTGTGAAATGGCTAAAAATAACGGGTATAAGAGAATACTCATTGGAACTGGAAGTAAGAATTTAGCTAAGTATAGAGAAAATTTACCTGAGATAGAATTATTCCCTAGAGTACTTCCGACGTCAGAAGTTATTATAGAATGTGAAAAACTTGGATTTAATGCGGATAATATAATTGCGATGAAGGGTCCATTTTCAAAAGAGATGAATGTAGAAATGATCAAGCACTATGACATAGACCTTATGCTGACTAAAGAAAGTGGAGCTGCGGGTGGATTTTTAGAAAAAATCGACGCCTGTGAGGAATGTGGAATAGATGTACTCGTTCTTAAAAGACAGAGAATGGACTATCCAAATCAGACTAGTGAATTAAAAGATATTGAAGAGATACTAGATATTTGGAAAGACGAAGCAAAATTTGATTGCTAAGAAAATATAAATCTATTGTAGAGAAATGGAGATAAATAATATGAAAAAGGCGATACTTGTTGTAAGTTTTGGTACTAGCTACCACGATACTAGAGAAAAAACTATACATGCGGTTGAGGATAAGATAAAAGCTGCTTTTGAAGGATATGATTTCTTTAGAGCTTTTACATCTAATATGATAATAAATAAATTGAAAAAAAGAGATGGAATAGAAATAGATAATCCAATTCAGGCTATGGATAGACTTTATGAAATGGGATACGAAGAAGTAGTTATCCAGACATTACACATAATATGTGGACATGAATATGTAAAATTAAAAAATCAGATAGCTGAGTACAAGGATAAATTTAAGAGCATAAAATTTGGTAGACCGCTTCTTTTTGGAATAGAGGACTACAAAGAAACTGTTGAAGCTATAAAAGAGGTAACAGATGAAATGGACTCTACTGTTGTTCTTATGGGACATGGTACTGACCACGAAAGCCATAGCGCATACCCTGCAATAGAGTACTATTTCAGAGATATGGGTGCAGATGTATATGTTGGGACAGTTGAAGGTTATCCAGAAATAGACAGTGTAGTGAAAAGATTAAAAGAAAGAGATGTTAAAAAAGTACACCTTATGCCACTTATGCTTGTTGCAGGAGATCATGCACAGAATGATATGGCGGGAGATGAAGAGGACTCTTGGAAAACTATAATAGAGTCTGAAGGAATAGAAACAGAAGTTCATTTAAAAGGACTTGGGGAGATAGAAAAAATTCAGCAGAAATTTGTGCAGCACGCATTAGAAGCTGAAGAGGTTTAGAGGAGAAAAGAATGGCAAAATTTTACGGAATAGGTACAGGGCCTGGAGATAGCTCGTTACTTACGATAAAAGCAGTGGAAACTTTAAAAAAGATAGATATATTATTTACTCCAGAGCCTAAAAAGGGTGGAGAAAGTTTAGCTTTATCTATAGTTAAAGACTATTTACCAGAGGATTTAGAGATAAGACAGAGACATTTCCCGATGAATTTTAACGGAGAAGAGAAGATAAAGGCTTGGGAAGAGATAGCTCTAGAAATAGAAGATGAGATAAATATAAATGGAAAAGATGTAGGATTTGTAACTCTTGGAGATCCAATGATTTACAGTACTTATGTTTATATAATGGAAAGACTTAGCGAGGATGTGGAAGTGGTTACAATACCTGGAATTTCTTCGTTCTCTAATATAGCATCTTCTAATAATTTCCCTCTAGTTATGGATACAGATGCACTTGTTGTAACTCCATGTACAATAGAAGAGGAAAAGTTAGACTTTATACTTCAAAACTACAACTGTATAGTTTTGATGAAGGTTTATAAGAATTTTAAGGAAGTAATAGCTAAGTTAGAAGAGTATGGATTAATTGATAATGCAATACTTGTCAGCAATTCATCTCAGGAGAGAGAAGTTGTATATAAGGATTTAAGAGAGGCTGGACTTGAGGATAAGATTTCATATTTCTCAACAATTCTAGTAAACAAAAGCTATAAAAATAAATAGAAAGGCGATAAAAATGAAGATACGAGTAGGAACTAGGGGAAGTAATTTAGCGCTTATACAGACAAATTGGGCGATTGATAGATTAAAAGAAAAATTCCCTGAAGTTGAGTTTGAAGTTAAGATAATAAAAACAAAGGGAGATAAAATCCTACATTTATCATTAGATAAGATAGGGGATAAGGGACTTTTTGTTAAAGAGATAGAAAGTCAGCTACTAGAAGGTGAGATAGATTTAGCTGTTCACAGTATGAAGGATATGCCAGCTGAGGTGGTTGAAGGTTTAAAATTTGCAGCAGTTCCAAAGAGAGAAGACCCTAGAGATGTAATTATACTTAGAGAAGGGTTAAATAGTTTTGATGAACTTCCAATAGGAGCTACTATAGGAACTGGGAGCAAGAGAAGAAAATATCAGCTTTTAAGAAAAAGACCAGATTTAAATATTGTTCCAATAAGAGGAAACATAGAAACTAGAATATCTAAAATTGAATCTGAAAATTTAGATGGGATAGTTTTAGCTGCATCTGGTGTAATTAGAGCAGATTTAGAGGAAAAGATAACAGAATTTCTTCCTGTAGATTTAATGATACCAGCACCAGCACAGGGAGCCCTTGCTTTAGAAATAAGGGAAAATGATGAAGAGCTTGAAAAGATGATAGATGCTATAAAGGACGAGATTTCTCAGATTCAGATTGATGCAGAGAGAAGTTATCTTGCTGGAATAGACGGAAGCTGTCATATTCCAATGGGTGCATACTGTGAAGTAGACGGAGAAAAATTGACTCTTACTGGAATTTTTGGAGATGAGGACGGAGAAAAGATAACTGTTGCATCTCTTGAAGGGGAGAAAGATAATCCAAAAGAGCTTGGAAGTAAGTTGGCTAAGCTTGTTTTGGAAAAGCATAGAGAAGAATAAACTAAATTAAATAGATAGAAATGAGGATTTTTGATGAAAGGAAAGGTATATCTTGTAGGTGCAGGGCCTGGAGATACAAAACTTATGACTTTAAAAGGTCTTGAGTGTATCAAAAAGTCCGACGTAATAATATACGATAGACTTGCAAATGATGAATTTTTAAAAGAGGCTAAAGAAGGTTGCGAGTTTATTTATGTCGGGAAGAAGTCGAGCAATCACATTCTTCCACAGAATATGATAAATGAAGTAATCGCTCAAAAGGCACTTGAAGGAAAGACAGTAACTAGATTAAAGGGTGGCGACCCTTATGTTTTTGGTAGAGGTGGAGAAGAAGCCGAGGTACTTTATGATCAAGGGATAGACTTTGAAATTGTACCAGGGATAACTTCTGCAATAGGTGGACTTTGTTATGCAGGAATACCAATAACTCACAGAGATTATGCGTCTTCATTCCATGTAATTACAGGACATCTAAGAGAAGACGAGGATAAAGAAATTAACTGGAATGCACTTGCTAACTGCAAGGGAACACTAGTATTTTTAATGGGTATAGGAAATCTTAAACATATAAGTGATAGACTTATAGAAGAAGGTAGAGATCCTAAAACACCCGTTGCTTTTGTAAGTTGGGCTACTAGATACAATCAGAGAACAGTAGTTACAGATTTAGAAAATGCGTATGAAGTTGCACAGGAGAAAAAGGTAAAAGCTCCATCGTTAATCGTTGTTGGAGATGTTGTAAAGGTTAGAGATAAGCTGAATTTCTTTGAAAATAGAGATTTATTTGGCAAGAAAGTGGTTGTGACTAGAGCTAGAAAACAGAGCAGCGACCTTTCTGAAAAAATAAACTCTCTTGGAGGAAAGGCAGTAGAGCTTCCAGTTATCAAAATTGAGAAAAATGACGATACCGAGCTTAGAAAAGAGATAGAGAATTTAAGAGATTATACACATATTGTATTTACAAGTAGAAATGGTGTTGAACTATTCTTTGAAACTTTAGATGATATGGGACTTGATTCTAGGGTGTTCTTTGGAGTTAAAGTCTGTTCAATAGGAGCAGGTACTTCTGAGGAACTTATGAAGAGAGGTATAAAAGCCGATATAGTGCCTGAAAGATTTGTGGCAGAGTCGCTGTTTGAAGAGATGAAAAAGACTGTGAAAAACAGCGATAAAATTTTAATTCCTAGATCTGAAAATGCTAGAGAGTTTTTAGCAGATAGGTTGAAGGAAATATGTGAGGTAACAGAGGTATTTAGTTATAAGACTGTTATAGATGAGAAGAGTAGAGAGATTGCGGAGGACGTGCTGGAATCTGATGTGGATTATGTTACATTTACAAGCAGCTCTACTGTTAAGAATCTTGTTGAGATTGCAGGAGAGAATTATAAGGAGTTGCTTGAAGGCAAGAAGCTTGTGTCTATTGGGCCTGTGACTAGTAGGACGATAGAGGAGTTTGGGCTTGAGGTATATAAAGAGGCTGAAGTAAGTACGATTCAGGGAGTTATGGACGTGCTTGTAGGAGATAGATAAAAAGAAAAAAGCTACGAATAGTATAGAAAACTCGTAGCTTTTTCTTTTTTTAGTTTTATTAATATAAGGATTTAATATGGTAAGCTTTTTTAGTATCTGGCCTTCTAAGGAAGAAATTTCCTCTTGAAGGCCAGAGCTATATATATTTTATAGAGTGTATTGCTATCTATTTTAAGAAACCTTTTTTAGTAAGGGCAAGTATTACCTGATCTCTACCCTCAGAAGTACCTTCTATTATTCTTCTAGCACGCATACTGTCTCCGATGTTTATTATTTCAACACCATCTTTATCAAAGGCTTCATGAAGTCCTGATAATACTGGAGTCTGAGCTTTCATTCCTAAGCAGATAAATCCGTAATCAAAGTATAAATATTTAGGACCTTCTTTTGTTTCAACGTGGAAGTGATCTGCAAATACTTCTTTAAGTGCTGTGTTAGGCATCTGGTTAACACCATGTTTTTTCATTAATGTGTTTATATCAACTTTTGTTATTGGGTCTATTCCTGCACCGATTGCTGGCATCATTTCTATTATGCTAACTTCTGCTCCTCTTGGTGCAAAGAATTCTACAACATCAAGACCAACAGCTCCACCACCGATTACAGCAACTTTTTTGCCAGTTAAATCAGCTGGATATGAGTCTATGTGGTTTATCATATTTACTATTGAAGAAACTTTTCCATCTTCTTTATCTATATTGTCGTGAAGTCCTTTTATTGGTGGAAGAAGAGGAGCTGAACCTGTAGCATTAACTATTAAATCTGGGTTTAGTCCTTTTATAAATTCTGGATCTCCATTATTTGATGTAAATATGAATAAGTTGTGTAATTTTTTAGCTCTATTTATTAAATATTTAGGGAAATCACCTAATCTGTTTTTATCTGGTATCTGAGATATTAGAGCAGATAATCCACCTAAATGGTCATTCTTTTCTAATAGGAATGTTGTGCATCCTAATTCTGCTGCAGTACAAGCTGCTTCAAGTCCTGCTGTACCACCACCTACAACTACTACATTGCAAGCTTTTTCTATTTTTCTATTTTTGTATTCTTCACCGTCTATAACTGATGGGTTTATAGTACATCTTATTGGTTTATTAAGCCCTATACGATGTCCTGCACAACCTATATTACAAGATATACATTTTCTTAAGCAATCTAATTTACCAGCTTCAACCTTGTTTACCCATTCAGGATCTGCTATAAGCCCACGTCCCATACCTATTATATCTGCATCTCCATCTGCTAATATTTTTTCAGCAACTTCTGGGTTTCTTATATTACCTGTTGTAACGCAAGGTTTACCAAATTTTTCTTTAACAGCCTTAGCCATGTAAGATCTCCATCCGTCTTTCATGTAGTTTGCATCTATCTGATACTGAAGTGATGCATTAAGAGCAGCTGATACGTCTAATACGTCTGCCTCTTCCTGGAAATATTCAAGAAGTTCAAGAGTATCTTCTAAAGTATTTCCACCTTCAACAAAATCTTCTGCACTAAATCTTAAGAATATAGGGAAGAATGGTCCAACCTGTTTTCTAACTTCTTCTAAAACTAATTTAGCAAATCTTGCTCTGTTTTCTGGACATCCACCAAATTCATCAGTTCTTTTGTTATATACTGGTGAAAGGAACTGGCATAAAAGATATGAGTGCCCTGCATGTATTTCAACTGCATCAAATCCAGCTATCTGAGCTCTTTTTGCTGCTTCTCCGTATTTTTTTACAATAGCGTATATTTCTTCAACTTCTAGTTGTCTAGGAATTTCTCCACCGTCTTTTGATGGTATATTAGATGCTGATACTGGCTGCATTCCTGTTCTTGAAGACATTGCAGATGCTCCAGCATGATTTATCTGAATTCCTATACAAGCTCCATATTTATGTACTGTTTCTGTAAGATTGTAAAGTCCTGGGATGTAGCTATCGTGGTCTATTCTTAACTGAGTAGTTCCGTTTGATCCTTCTGGTGAAGAAACACTTGCGTTTTCAACCATTATAAGACCAGTTCCACCTTTTGCTCTCTGTTCGTAGTATTTTATATGTTTTTCATTTATTTCTCCGTTCTGTCCTGCAAAGTTTGTTCCCATTGGAGTCATCATAACTCTGTTTTTCATTGTCATTCTTCTTATAGTAAGTGGCTCAAAAATATGATTGTACATTTTTTATTCTCCTTTAATAATCTGTGTAAATTTTTAATTTATAAGTTGTTGTTAAAAAGTGTTCAAATTCTCTAGAGGTTGTTGTTTTAAAATTTTTAAGTTTGAAAATCATTAGAATGTCTAAAAACTAATGCTTTGTTTGTTGTGATAATTATATAACGACTTTAATGATAAATCTAATACTAATTTAATTCAAAATTGATAGTTTATAACTATCAATGAAACGTTTTTATTTTTAAAAAATTAACAGACTATATTTTAGCTATAATTAGTAGTGGAGTTTTGATGTAATTAAAAATTTTAAAAGTAAAGAGTCAAATGAAAAATGATATTTGAAAAAATAAAATAAAAAGAGCTCAATTTTATTCGAGCTCAAAAGTATTTACGAATTTTATGAAGTTTTTAAGTGATTTTGGTTGGAAACTGTCTTTTTTATAGGCTAGACAAACTGTATGGTATAAATTTTCTCCATCTATTTTAATTTTTTTGATATTGTAATTTTCAAGAGAGTCTATATCGGCTACGATAGCTATTCCGAAATCTTCAACTACAAGTGAGGCGATAGAGTTTTCGTCTGGGCATTCATATATTATATCCGGATGTATTTCGTTATCTTTCAAAATAGCTCTAGTGTAATTACCAAGGGCTGATGTTTTATCGTATCCTATGAAAGGATATTTTTCTATATCTTTTAGTTCTATTGAGTCATTATCTGCTAGTTCGTGGTTGATAGAAGTTATAACGACCATTTCTTGTTTTATAAGAGGTGTAAATTCTATATCATTTTGATAATCTTCTACAAATGCACAAAATCCAGCATCGTACTTATCTTTCATTATCCCGTACAATACGTCCTTAGTTAAACATTGGTGGAAACTAAATGTGACTTCTTTGTTTTCGTCTTCTTCTAAGAAGTTTCTTATAAGTTTTGGGATGTATATATAAGATAGAGGAGCAACATATGCGATATCTATATGACCTCTATTCCCAGAAAGCCGCTTCATCTGCTTTTCTGCTAGATGAATTTCAAATAATATAGAGTCTACTTTTTCTAAGAAAATCTTCCCATATTTTGTTAGAGTTACATTTCTTCCGTTTCTTTGAAATAATTTTACTCCGAGCTCATCTTCT
Organism: Peptoclostridium sp. AF21-18; assembly: GCF_003478825.1. Lineage (NCBI taxonomy): Bacteria > Bacillati > Bacillota > Clostridia > Peptostreptococcales > Peptoclostridiaceae > Peptoclostridium > Peptoclostridium sp. AF21-18. Next base: position 83,721 of record NZ_QUGE01000004.1, on the reverse strand, counting down.
AAAGATGCTATCGAGTGGCTTAGACTTGGCTGAGATATGTTTAATTCTTCGGCAGCTTTTCTAAAATGTTCTAATTTAGCTACAGTTTGAAAGTATAGAAGTTGATTTAATGTCATAATTCTCCTCCTTTAAAAATTTTAATCTTGTTATAATAAGTATAACATTATTGATAGTTTAATACTATCAAAAAAAGATGAAAGATATATTGGAATTATTAATTGAGCGTGGATATAATATGGGTAAAGAGGTTGTTTGATAAATATTAAATAAAGTATCTGTGATAGAACAGACTTGAAACAAAAATATACTTTATAACTTTTGGAGGAAAAGAAAATGGCAGAAAGAATAACAGGACATACAGAATTAATAGGATTAATGGCTTACCCAATAAGACATTCAAGCTCACCAGCAATGCAGAATGAAGCTTTTGCAAAATTAGGTTTAGACTACGCATACCTAGCATTTGAAGTAGATAACGATACTTTAGAAGATGCAATAACAGGGCTTAGAGCATTAAAAATGAGAGGATCAAATGTTTCAATGCCTAACAAAACAGTAGTTCATAAATATTTAGATGAATTATCACCAGCAGCAGAAATGTGTGGAGCTGTAAATACAATAGTAAATGATAACGGAAAATTAACAGGACATATAACAGACGGAATAGGATATATGCAGTCATTAAAAGACAATGATATCGATGTCATCGGTAAAAAAATGACAATAGTTGGTGCAGGTGGAGCTGCAACAGCAATAGAAATACAGGCAGCACTTGACGGTGTAGCAGAAATATCTATATTCAACAGAAGAGATGAATTTTGGGCAAATGCAGAAAAAACTGTAGAAAAAATAAACACAAAAACAAATTGTAAAGCTACTTTATATGATTTAGCAGACTTAGATAAATTAAAAGAAGAAATAGCAGATAGTTACTTATTTGCAAATGCAACAGGAATGGGAATGAAACCACTTGAAGGACAGACTTATATACCTGATAAATCATTCTTTAGAAAAGATTTAATAGTTACAGATGTTGTTTACTTCCCAAGAGAAACAGAAATGTTAAGAATGGCTAAAGAAGTTGGATGTAAAACAATGAATGGTTTAGGAATGATGTTATTCCAGGGATCAGCAGCATTTGAATTATGGACTGGACAGCCAATGCCAATAGAATACATGAAAGAAACTCTAGGAATAAAATACTAAAAAAGAAATAAACACCTTATAGAAATAGAAAAAATAAACATAAAAAACGGGAATAGATACAAAAAACTAAAAAAGGGTAGATTTAAAAATATTAAATGGATGGAGATTTAAAATGGGAAATACTCAGACACAGGAAAAGAAATTATACTCAAGTGCTTTTATACTGTACCTTAACTATTTTATACATGGTATAGGTTGTAGTATATTAGGACAGCAGGTTATAAAAGAATCATTAGCTATGCAGTGGAATTCATCAGTGGACTCAGTTACTATGATAGCTGCAGCATTGGGACTTGGAAGACTTATAACACTTCCATTCTCAGGGCCGATATCAGATAAATTAGGAAGAAGAATATGTTCTCTTATAGGTGTAGCATCTTATGCAATATTCTTTATAGGATTAGCATTTTCACCAAATGTTCAGGTTGCTTATATAGTAGCAATATTAGGTGGGGTAGCAAACTCATTCCTTGATACAGGGGTAATACCAGCATGTGTTGAAATACTTGCTCCAAAATCAGGACTTGCTACAATGCTTACAAAATTATTCATATCAGCAGCTCAGTTATTATTACCAATAACTCTTGGATTATTTGCAACAAACAATATATCTTACTCAACATTTATGATAGGTTGTGCAGTAGCTTTAGTAGTTATAGGTTTATTAGTTACTAGAATAAAACTTCCAGAAATTAAGGTTGAAAAAGGAGAAAAAGCTCCTGGTCTTATAGAAAATATAAAACATACTAAATTTACAAAAGAAAGTGTAGCTTTAATAGCTATAGGATTTACATGTACAGCTACATTCCAGTTATGGTTAAACTGTGCTCAGACTTTTGGGACAGAAGTAGCGGGAATGCGGGATGCAGGACAGATGCAGGTATGGTACTCAGCAGGTACAATAGTTGCGATAATACTTACTTCAATACTTGTAAATAAAATAAAAGAAGTTAGATTCTTATTCTTATATCCATTAATATCTTTAGCGATGTTAGTTGCTGTATTAATGATAAAAACTCCAACAATATGTATGATAGGATCATTTGTTATAGGTTATTCAGCAGCAGGTGGGGTTTTACAGCTTGCAACAGCTACAGTAAACGACTTATTTCCTAAAATAAAGGGAACTATAACAAGTATAATAATGATAGCTTCATCATTATCAAACTATACTATATTAACAGCTGCTGGTAAAATAGGTGCTACAAGTGGACCAGAAGCAGTTATGATGATGAACATAGTTATAACAGCTATAGGTGTATTACTTGCACTTCTAGTAAATATGAGATTTTCTAAATTAGAAGAAGCAGCTAGAGAAAACTAATAGAAATAAAGTATAGATATAGTAGAAAAGAAAACATAGACAAACGGTGAAATCATAAGATATATTTTAAATTAATATAGTTAGAGTATATCGGACAAATAAAAGGAAATAAGGTTATTAAAATAAAAAATAGAGTTAGATTTGTGGAGGAAAGTATGAATACTTGTAAAATAAGAAATATAGTACTAGGAGAAGGGACTACAAAAGTATGTGTACCAATAGTAGGACAGACAAAAGAAGAAATAATAGATTCAGCTAAAAAAATAAATGAAGTTGGAGCAGATATAGTAGAGTTCAGAGTTGACTGGTTTAATGATATATTCGACTTTGGAAAAACTGAAGAAGTTTTAAAAGAACTTAGAGAAGCTCTAGGAGAAACTCCAATATTATTCACTTTCAGAACTTCAAAAGAAGGTGGAGAAAAAGCTATAGAAGCTGATAAATACGTTGAATTAAATATAAATGCTGCAAAAACTGGTTTAGTAGATGCAGTTGACGTTGAAGCATTTACAGGAGATGAATATGTTAAAGCTGTTGTAGAAGCAGCTCACGAAAATGGAGTAAAAGTAGTTGGATCAAACCACGATTTCGACAAAACTCCAGAAAAAGACGATATAGTAGGTAGATTAAGAAAAATGCAGGAATTAGGAGTGGATGTTCCTAAGATAGCAGTTATGCCTCAGAATAAAAAAGATGTTATAACTCTTCTTGCAGCTACTGAAGAAATGTTCACTAATTACGCTGATAGACCTATAATAACAATGTCAATGGCAGGAACAGGAGCTATAAGTAGATTAAGTGGAGAAGTATTTGGATCAGCACTTACTTTTGGAGCTGTAGGTAAAGTATCTGCTCCAGGACAGATAAATGTTGAGGATTTAAAAACTGTTTTAAATATAGTACACGCTAGTTTATAATAGTAGAAATTATATATTGTAGAGAATACGCCCTTTTCAAGTAGTATTGATTTATTGAATTAAATTGAATGAGATAGAGAAATGCTTTTGAAAGGGCGTAATTAATTTGAAAGGAGATATGGCGGTGAAGAAGATAATACCGGATAGATTTGAAGAGGTTTTGCTGGTTTTACTTTTAATAAGTATGACCTTAGTGTTGGGGGTTCAAATTATAGCTAGATATGTATTCCAAAATTCACTAACATGGTCTGAAGAGTTAGTAAGATATCTATTTATATGGTCAGCTTTTTTAGGTGTACCTTATTGTATTAATAAAGGCGCATCATTAAAGGTTGTGCAGTTTATAGATTATTTACCAGCGAAATTAAAAAATATCGTATTGATGATAGATAGAGTCTTAATGGTTGTATTTTTCGCTGCGATATTTGTTTTTGGACTTTTGGTTGTTAAGAACTCATTTTTAAGTGGACAGAGAAGTCCAGCTTTAGGACTACCTATGTATATAGTTTATTTGTCAGTTGTTGTAGGTAGTGGGCTAGCTATAATTAGGGTAATTGAAAAGATTGTATTGTGTTTAAAGAATAAGGATGAAAGAATAAAGTCGGATTTTTAAGGAGGTTATTATGGCAGTAGGAGTTTTAATGTTTTTATTTGCACTGTTGCTTGTAGCTGGGCTACCAGTTGGGGCAGTACTGGGTTCAATTAGTATATTGCCTAATTTAGCGGATCCTTGGTTTCCGGCAGATGCACAATATATTATAAGATCTATGATAAATGGAGTTAATAGTTTCCCTATTTTAGCGGTTTCAATGTTTATTTTATCTGGGAATATTATGGCTAGAGGAAAGATTTCAGAGAAATTATTTGATTTCTTTGCATATTTTGTATCAGATAAGACAGCAGGATTACCTATAGCAGTTATTTGTACTTGTTTGTTTTATGGAGCTATTTCTGGATCTGGACCTGCAACCACTGCAGCTGTAGGTGCGATGACAATTCCAATATTGGCAAGAGCGGGTTATAAAAAGGAATTTAGTACAGCACTTGTTGCGGTTGCTGGAGGTATAGGTGTTATAATTCCACCATCTATTCCATTTATTTTCTATGGGCAGGCATCAGGTTCATCTGTGTCTGATTTGTTCAAGGCAGGTATAATTCCAGGGCTACTTATAGGATTTGCACTTATGGTTTATTCTTGGATGTACTGTAAGAAATATGGTGAAGATAAGAAAAAATTAAACGAGTATAGAGATAGTCTTAAAGCTATGGGATTTTTAAATTTAGTTAAGGATAGTTTTCTAGCTTTAGTATGTCCCATAATCGTACTAGGATCTATATATAGTGGGATAGCTTCTCCAACAGAGGCGGCAGTTATATCTGTGTTTTATGCACTTATACTTTCTGTTTGTGTGTATAAAACGCTTAAAATTAAAGATGTTTGGGATGTTTTAGTTGAGTCAGTGAAAACTTATTCTACTATATTATTTATAATAGCAGTTGCGACTGCTTTTTCTAGGGTATTGATTTTCTTAAAGGTACCTGAAATGATGACAGATATGATTACAGGTTCTGTGTCTAGTAAGTTTGTCCTTTTAATTTTAATAAATTTACTTTTATTATTTGTAGGTATGATTATGGATACAACACCAGCAATTTTAATTCTTACACCAATACTTTTACCAATAGTGCAGAGCTACGGAATGAATCCAATTCACTTTGGTATTATGATGGTTGTAAACTTGGCAATAGGTTTTGTAACTCCTCCACTTGGTGTAAATTTATTTGTTGCGAGTACAATAACGAATATAAAGATGGAAGAGATTATAAAGAGTGCAATTCCATTTATTATTGCGTTTATGGTGGTGTTAGTATTGATAACATTCATACCTCAGCTGAGTTTGGCTCTGCTATAGGTTTCTAGGAGGTGAAATTTTTGAACAGAAAGACGAATTTATTTGCTAAAAAGTTTAAAAAGTTAATATCTTTAGGAGTTTTATCTGTTTTAACCTTTTCTATAGTAGGGTGTTCTTCATTAGATAGTGCAGAGAGAAGGGAAAAATCTGCTAGAACTGGTGAGAATGTTACTCTTTATGCAGCTTGTGATTCTGGTGCAGATACTGTTACAGCAAAGTTTATGAGAGATTTTGCGAAGAGAGTAGAGGAGAAATCTAATGGAAAGATAAAAGTTGAGACGTATAGTGATTCTCAGGTTGGAGGAGATAGTGAAATTTTTGAGGCTTGCCAAGGTGGAAATATTAGCTTTGTTTTTCAGGCGACTTCACCACAGGTTTCTTTTATTCCCGAAGCAGCTGTGTTAGATGCTCCTATGGCATTTGATAATATTGAGATTGCTAGAAAGGTTCTTGATGGAGAGCTTTTTGAAAAGTTAAAAGGATATTATAGTGAAAAGGATCTAGAGCTTCTTGGGATTGCAGATCAAGGCTTTAGAGAGACTACTTCCAACAAGAAGATAGAGAAATTGAGCGATTTTAAGGGATTAAAGATAAGAACTATGGAAAATCCATATCATATAAATTTCTGGAAATCATTAGGTGCAAATCCGACACCTATGTCTTATTCTGAGGTTTATATTGGTCTTCAGCAGGGGACTATAGATGCTCAGGAAAATCCGCTAGAGGCGATAATTGTTCCAAGATTTTATGAGCAACAAGATTACCTTGTAAATACTAATCATTTTATACATCCAGTTACTTGCATCGCTTCATCTAAGGTTATGAATTCACTTACTGATGAAGAAAGAGCTATTGTTTATGAGGCTGCAGAAGAGTCTAAGGTATGGGCGAGAAATACTACAGATAAACATCTTGATGATAGAATTAAGGTTATTGTGGATAGTGGAACAGAGATTGTAAACCTTGATAAGAAAATTTTAGAGGAAATGAAAAGAGCAAGTGAGTCGGTTTGGGATGATATTGAAAATGACATAGGTTCTGATTTGATAGATACACTTAGAGAAGAGATAGAAAAGTATAATTAGATTACTTGTGAAAATATTTTAGTTTAAAGTTAGACAAAGTAGTTTAGTTGATATATAATAAATGAATACGGGGAAAAGGGGGGCTAATATTTTAGGCTCCCTTTTTTGCTAGTGGGGACTAGCTTTTGAAAGGGATGAATAGATAATGCAGTATAAGGATAGAAATTTGGTTGTTAATTTTAGTAATACATACTCTAAGGAGATAGCAGAGAGTTTAGGAGATACAGATTGGATAGATTGTTCAGATATATCTGGGACAAATATGTATTGTACAGATGACGCAGCTAATGAAATAAAAAGAAGGTTAGAAGGATACAGTCCAAATGGAGTGCATTTTATAGATTCTGGAAATTATCATTATATGACAGAGTTTTTTGTAGAAAAGCTAGAAGGTAAGTTTTCCCTTGTTTTGTTTGATTATCATAATGATATGCAAGTTCCTATGATCCATAGTTTTACTAGTTGCGGAGATTGGGCTAGGGAAGTATTAGAAAATAATGATAATTTAGAGCAATTGATTTTAATAGGTCCAAGCCAAAAAAATATAGATGATATTGATGGGATATCAAAGGAAAAGTTTGATAAGTTGGTGTGTATTAGCCTTAGAGATTTGGAAGAGAAAGTTGCTGAGGAGAAATTGGAGCTTATAAAAAATGATGTACCATTGTATGTTTCTATAGATAAAGATGTTTTGAGCAAGCATTATGCAAAGACTAATTGGAGTCAAGGAAAGATGTCGGTTGAGCTTTTGAAGAAGATATTGAAACGATTTTTAGTGAATCATGATATTATAGGTGCTGATATTTGTGGAGAACGGAATCCATATGAACCAATGCCAAAGTTTTTTGAAGATAGAGGGATTAATAAAAAAACAAATAAGTCACTTTATGATTTTTTAACTAGGGTTATTGGATAAAGTTATAATAGAGGTTATTATTTTGGGTGATTTTTTGAAAAGAGGTGAAGTTATTGTTTTATCCAGTAAATTTGAATTTAGATAATATGGAGATAATAATAGTCGGTGGAGGTAATGTAGCGCTGAGAAAGTGTATGAATTTTTTAGATTTTGGAAAAAGCGTTACTGTTTTAGCTCCAGATTTTGACAGTAGATTTTTAGAGCTTGGAAATAAAGTAGATTTAATAAATGATATTTTTAAAGAGGAGTATATAGATAAGTTTGATATAGTTGTAGCTGCTACTGATGATAAAGAGGTTAATGAGGAAATTGCTTGTATATGTAGAAAGAAGTCTAAATTGATAAATGTAGTAGATAGCAGAGATTTATCTGATTTTACTGTTTCTTCTTATGTAAAAAGAGGAGATTTATTGATAGGAATATCTACTGGAGGAAAAATTCCAGCTTTATCTGCAAAAATTAGAAGAGATTTAGAAGAAATTTATGATGAGTCTTTTGCTGAGTATGTAGATTTGCTGGGGGAACTGAGAGAAAAAATTATAAAAAAATATGAAGATAAAATAGAAAGAAAAAAAGTTTTAAAAGCATTGGTAGAACTGGATATAGAAGAGTTAAAAGAAATTGAAAAAAATATATAAATCAATTGTTTATGAGAGTTTTTTAAAAAAAGTTTTAAAAAAGTGTTGACACAAAATGTAAAAGCTGATATTATAATACTTGTCCTTGAGAGAGGGCAAGAAAATAAAAAATAAAACGAAAGTTTTAAATGAACTTTGAAAACTGAACAGCAGATATATTTAGTTCGAACAAATAGTTCGAACGCCATACAAACCATGCCAGATATTTTGAGATAACATCTGAGCGGATTTAAATTGAAATTTAGGTTTCAACAAACTATTTTTATTTGAGAGTTTGATCCTGGCTCAGGATGAACGCTGGCGGCGTGCCTAACACATGCAAGTCGAGCGATCTCTTCGGAGAGAGCGGCGGACGGGTGAGTAACGCGTGGGTAACCTGCCCTGTACACACGGATAACATACCGAAAGGTATGCTAATACGGGATAATATATAAGAGTCGCATGACTTTTATATCAAAGATTTTTCGGTACAGGATGGACCCGCGTCTGATTAGCTTGTTGGCGGGGTAACGGCCCACCAAGGCGACGATCAGTAGCCGACCTGAGAGGGTGATCGGCCACATTGGAACTGAGACACGGTCCAAACTCCTACGGGAGGCAGCAGTGGGGAATATTGCACAATGGGCGCAAGCCTGATGCAGCAACGCCGCGTGAGCGATGAAGGCCTTCGGGTCGTAAAGCTCTGTCCTCAAGGAAGATAATGACGGTACTTGAGGAGGAAGCCCCGGCTAACTACGTGCCAGCAGCCGCGGTAATACGTAGGGGGCTAGCGTTATCCGGATTTACTGGGCGTAAAGGGTGCGTAGGCGGTCTTTCAAGTCAGGAGTTAAAGGCTACGGCTCAACCGTAGTAAGCTCCTGATACTGTCTGACTTGAGTGCAGGAGAGGAAAGCGGAATTCCCAGTGTAGCGGTGAAATGCGTAGATATTGGGAGGAACACCAGTAGCGAAGGCGGCTTTCTGGACTGTAACTGACGCTGAGGCACGAAAGCGTGGGGAGCAAACAGGATTAGATACCCTGGTAGTCCACGCTGTAAACGATGAGTACTAGGTGTCGGAGGTTACCCCCTTCGGTGCCGCAGCTAACGCATTAAGTACTCCGCCTGGGGAGTACGCACGCAAGTGTGAAACTCAAAGGAATTGACGGGGACCCGCACAAGTAGCGGAGCATGTGGTTTAATTCGAAGCAACGCGAAGAACCTTACCTAGGCTTGACATCCTTCTGACCGAGGACTAATCTCCTCTTTCCCTCCGGGGACAGAAGTGACAGGTGGTGCATGGTTGTCGTCAGCTCGTGTCGTGAGATGTTGGGTTAAGTCCCGCAACGAGCGCAACCCTTGTCTTTAGTTGCCATCATTTAGTTGGGCACTCTAGAGAGACTGCCAGGGATAACCTGGAGGAAGGTGGGGATGACGTCAAATCATCATGCCCCTTATGCCTAGGGCTACACACGTGCTACAATGGGTGGTACAGAGGGCAGCCAAGCCGTGAGGTGGAGCAAATCCCTTAAAGCCATTCTCAGTTCGGATTGTAGGCTGAAACTCGCCTACATGAAGCTGGAGTTACTAGTAATCGCAGATCAGAATGCTGCGGTGAATGCGTTCCCGGGTCTTGTACACACCGCCCGTCACACCATGGGAGTTGGAGACACCCGAAGCCGACTATCTAACCTTTTGGGAGAAGTCGTCGAAGGTGGAATCAATAACTGGGGTGAAGTCGTAACAAGGTAGCCGTATCGGAAGGTGCGGCTGGATCACCTCCTTTCTAGGGAGAATTATCTGCTGTTCAGTTTTGAAAGTTTATACAAACTTAATATGGGGGTGTAGCTCAGTTGGGAGAGCACTTGCCTTGCAAGCAAGGGGTCAGGAGTTCGAATCTCCTCATCTCCACCATTTGTACTTTGAAAACTACATATATATTATGATATGACATCATTTATTTCCTTAATATGATAAATAAGGACGACAACCTTACTAAAAAATGACAAATGTAACTGGTCAAGTTATTAAGGGTGCAGGGCGGATGCCTTGGCACCGGGAGCCGATGAAGGACGTGATAAGCTGCGATAAGCTATGGGGAGTTGCACGTAAACTTTGATCCATAGATTTCCGAATGAGGAAACTCACCATGAGTAATGTCATGGTATCTTCGAGTGAATACATAGCTCGTTGAGGGGAACTCGGGGAACTGAAACATCTAAGTACCCGAAGGAAGAGAAAGAAATTCGATTCCGCTAGTAGCGGCGAGCGAACGCGGAACAGCCCAAACCTAAGAAGTTCGCTTCTTAGGGGTTGCGGACATATCATCAGGAAGAGGTTATTACAGACGAAGAGTTTTGGAAAGCTCCGCCACAGAAGGTAACAGCCCTGTAGTCGAAGTGAGAAGACTTCCGATATGATCCAGAGTACCACGGGACACGTGAAACCCCGTGGGAAGCAGGAGGGACCACCCTCCAAGGCTAAATACTACCCGGTGACCGATAGCGCATAGTACCGTGAGGGAAAGGTGAAAAGAACCCCGGGAGGGGAGTGAAATAGAACCTGAAACCCTGTACTTACAAACTGTGGAAGCACATTTCTTGTGTGACCGCGTACTTTTTGTAGAACGGGCCAACGAGTTACGTTATGCAGCAAGGTTAAGTACTTCAAGTATGCAGCCGCAGCGAAAGCGAGTTTTAACTGAGCGTTTAGTTGCATGACGTAGACCCGAAACCGGGTGACCTATCCATGAGCAGGTTGAAGCGAAAGTAAAATTTCGTGGAGGACCGAACCCACGAGCGTTGAAAAGCTCGGGGATGACTTGTGGATAGCGGTGAAATTCCAATCGAACCCGGAGATAGCTGGTTCTCCCCGAAATAGCTTTAGGGCTAGCCTCAGATTCAGAGATACGGAGGTAGAGCACTGAATGTCCTAGGGGGTATTGCACCTACCGAAGACTATCAAACTCCGAATGCCGTCATCTTTTATCTGGGAGTCAGACCGTGGGTGATAAGATTCACGGTCGAGAGGGCAACAGCCCAGACCGTCGGCTAAGGTCCCCAAATGTAGGTTAAGTGGTAAAGGATGTGGGATTGCACAGACAACCAGGATGTTGGCTTAGAAGCAGCCACTCATTCAAAGAGTGCGTAATAGCTCACTGGTCGAGTGATCCTGCGCCGAAGATTTCCGGGGCTAAAACCTACTACCGAAGCCACGGCATCATTTATGATGGGTAGGGGAGCTTTCTTTACTGGGCAGAAGCATGACCGTAAGGACATGTGGACTGTAAAGAAGTGAGAATGTTGGCATGAGTAGCGAGATGTGGGTGAGAATCCCACAGGCCGTAAACCCAAGGTTTCCAGGGGAAGGTTCGTCCTCCCTGGGTTAGTCGGGACCTAAGCCGAGGCCGAAAGGCGTAGGTGATGGACAACAGGTTGAAATTCCTGTACCGCCAATAAGCGTTTGAGAAATGGGATGACACAGTAGGACAGGATGAGCGTGCTGTTGGTTATGCACGTCCAAGCACTGAGGCAGTATCCGGAGGCAAATCCACGGATATAATGCTGGGGTGTGACGGGGAGCGAAATTTAGTAGCGAAGCATCTGCATTCACACTGTCGAGAAAAGTCTCTATCGAGTTTAAAGGCGCCCGTACCGCAAACCGACACAGGTGGGTGAGGAGAGTATCCTAAGGCCAGCGAGAGAACTGTTGTTAAGGAACTCGGCAAAATGACCCCGTAACTTAGGGATAAGGGGTGCCATCGAAAGATGGCCGCAGAGAATAGGCCCAAGCGACTGTTTACCAAAAACATAGGTTTCTGCTAAGTCGCAAGACGATGTATAGGAGCTGACGCCTGCCCGGTGCTGGAAGGTTAAGGGGATCTGTTAGAGCAATCGAAGCAGTGAACTTAAGCCCCAGTAAACGGCGGCCGTAACTATAACGGTCCTAAGGTAGCGAAATTCCTTGTCGGGTAAGTTCCGACCCGCACGAAAGGCGTAACGATTTGGGCACTGTCTCAACAACAGACTCGGTGAAATTGTAATTCCGGTGAAGATGCCGGATACCTGCGACAGGACGGAAAGACCCCATGGAGCTTTACTGTAGCTTGGCATTGGGTCTTGGTACTACATGTACAGCATAGGTGGGAGGCTTTGATTCCAGGACGCCAGTTTTGGATGAGCCACCGTTGGGATACCACCCCTGTAGTACTGGGACTCTAACCAGAGGCCTTGAATCAGGTCTTGGGACACTGTCAGGCGGGCAGTTTGACTGGGGCGGTCGCCTCCCAAAAGGTAACGGAGGCGCTCAAAGGTTCTCTCAGCACGGTCGGAAATCGTGCATAGAGTGTAAAGGCATAAGAGAGCTTGATTGCAAGACATACAGGTCGAGCAAGGACGAAAGTCGGACTTAGTGATCCGGTGGTTCTGAGTGGAAGGGCCATCGCTCAACGGATAAAAGCTACCCTGGGGATAACAGGCTTATCTCCCCCAAGAGTCCACATCGACGGGGAGGTTTGGCACCTCGATGTCGGCTCATCACATCCTGGGGCTGTAGTAGGTCCCAAGGGTTGGGCTGTTCGCCCATTAAAGTGGTACGCGAGCTGGGTTCAGAACGTCGTGAGACAGTTCGGTCCCTATCCGTCGCAGGCGTAGGAAATTTGAGAGGATCTGCCCTTAGTACGAGAGGACCGGGGTGGACGTACCGCTGGTGTACCAGTTGTCTCGCCAGAGGCATGGCTGGGTAGCTATGTACGGAACGGATAAGCGCTGAAAGCATCTAAGCGCGAAGCCAGCCTTAAGATAAGATTTCCCATTCTTCGGAAGTAAGACCCCATGAAGACTACGTGGTTGATAGGTCGGAGGTGGAAGTGCAGTAATGTATGCAGCTTACCGATACTAATAGGTCGAGGACTTGACCAAGAAAATATTTGGTGATTTGATTAATATGTATGTAGTTTTCAGAGTACAATCTCTGAAAATAAAGATTATGTGGTTATTATAGAAGAGAGGATACACCTGTTCCCATTCCGAACACAGAAGTTAAGCTCTCTATCGCTGATGGTACTTGGGGCGAAGGCCCCTGGGAGAGTAGGACGTAGCCACGTAATCTTTTTTTTTACAAAAAATTAATTGAGGGCAAATCTATGAATAAAAATAATAATGAACTTTTTATAAATAATGGATTAAATAAGATAGTAGATGAAAAAGTAGTATCGTTTCATATGCCAGGACATAAAAATGGAAAGCTTTATAATAAATTAGAATATACTAATAGACTAGAGAACCTTTATAAAAATGATACTACAGAAATTCCAGGAACGGATAATTTACATTCACCAGAAGATATAATAAAGAATAGTATATTAAGGGCGCAGAAAGTATTTAAAAGTGGCAAAACATATTATTTAATAAATGGAAGTACATGTGGTATTGAAGCAGCTATAATGGCAATGTGTTCTCCAAAAGACAAGTTAATTCTTAGTAGAGACTCTCATCAATCTGCGGTAAATGGATGCATATTAGGTGATATAGTTCCTATATATATAAAATCAAAAATAGATAAATACACAAATATTCAAAGAGGAAATTCATTTCATGATGTAAAAAAAGAAATAGATGAAAATCAAGATGCAAAAGTACTTTTCTTAACATATCCAACATACTATGGGATAACATTTGAACTTAAGAAAATGATAGACTATGCTCACAGCAAAGGTATTATAGTTATAATAGATGAGGCACATGGAGCTCATTTAGGGCTTAGTGAAAAGCTTCCTAAAACTGCCTTGGAATGTGGTGCAGATATAGTCATACAGAGTACACATAAAACACTACCAGCATTTACACAATCTTCTATGATGCATATATCAAAAGATGCGTTGGAAAGCGGAAGAGTGGATACAGATAGAATAGAAAAAATGCTTAAAATGACTGAAACATCAAGTCCTTCGTATATATTAATGCAGTCATTAGAAATTGCAGTTGATATATATGAAAAATACGGAAAAGAATTGATGGAAGAGCTTTTAGAAAATATAGATGAGTTTAAGAAAAATATAGATAAAATAAAAGAGGATACAAATAAATTAGAAAATAAAAACGTAGAGTTTTTCAATATACATAATGAAAATGATCTAACAAAAGTATTTATATCAAGCTTAGAAGTAGGATTAACTGGATACGAATTTGAAGAAATACTTAGAAAAGAGCATAATATACAAGCTGAGTTATCAAACTATTCAGGAATACTTATGATAACTACAATAGGAAATGAAAAACAGGACTTTGAAAAACTTGAAAATGCACTTATAAAAATATATAAAAAATCATTAAAAGAAAATCTCAAAAAAATTGAGCCAGTAGATTATCCATATGAGCTAATTCCACAGATGGCACTAACTCCAAGGGAGGCATTCTACTATAAAAAAGCAAAAAAAAATGTTAAAATAGAAGAGGCAATTGGAAAAATTTGCGGAGAAAATATAGTCCCATATCCACCAGGAGTATGTATGATTGCTGCTGGAGAGATAATTCCTAAAAAAATAATGGATTATCTAAAATATTGTAAAAAAGAAGGTATGGAAATAACAGGAGTAAAAGACTCAAAATTCGAGTATATACAGATAATCGACGCTGAATAAAAATTGCCGTAGAAAATAGATATAAATAAAATATCTAAAATAAATTGCTACGGAGATGTTAAAAATGAACGGAAAACTAATAATAATAGAGAGTGGTTCAGATGCTAGTGGTAAGGCTACACAGTCTGAAGAACTACTAAAAAAATTAACTGCAGATGGATACAATGTAAGAAAAGTAGAATATCCAAACTATAAATCAGAATCATCTACACTTGTAAAAATGTACTTAAGAGGTGACTTTGGGAAAAATGCAGATGATGTAGATGCTTACATAGCTTCTACATTCTTCACAGCTGATAGATATGCTTCATTTAAAACTGAATGGGAGGAATTTTACCGCTCAGGGGGAATAGTAATTGCTGATAGATATACAACATCAAATATGGTTCATCAAGCCTCTAAAATGGAAATAGAAGAACGTGACAAGTATTTAGATTGGCTAGAAGATTACGAATATAATCTATTCAAAATTCCTAGACCTGATGAAGTGATTTTCTTAAATGTACCAGTTGACTACAGCATAAAGCTAATGGAAAACAGAAAAAACAAATTTACAGGTGAAGATGAAAAAGATATACATGAAAGCGATAAAAACTATCTTAAAAAAACATACAACAACTCTCTTTATATAGCGGATAAGTATAATTGGAAACGAGTTGAATGTGTAGAGAATGAACAACTTAGAACAATAGAAGATATAAGCAATGAAATATATGAAATAGTAAAAAATATACTATAAATAAAAAATGGAGGTGACTCGATTGTATTTTGACCAAATAAAAGGACAAGACTTTGCAAAAAGATATATAACAAATGCAATGAATAAAAACATGCTAAACAATGCGTATATATTCGAGGGAATAAAAGGCATAGGTAAAAAGACTTTTGCTAGAGAATTTGCCAAAATACTTATAGGAGTATCTCCAGAAAACAGTCCAGACTTTAACGTAATAGCTAAAGAAGAAGGATCGCACAGAATAAAAATAGAAAAAATAAGAAAAATGAAAGAGGATGTATACGAAAAGCCTATTTCAGACTATAAAATATATATAATAGAAAATGCAGAATTAATGAGTGAAGAAGCTCAAAATGCAATATTAAAAACGATAGAGGAACCTCCAGGATATGCGATATTTATCCTAATAGCAGAAAATAAAGAAGCTCTTCTAAATACTATAAAATCTAGGTGTGACATAGTAAAATTTGTTCCACTATCTAATGATATAGTAAAAAATCATCTAATAGAAAATCTAGGACTAGACGAAGAATATGCTAAAATGTGTGCAAACTTCTCAAAAGGAAGCATAACTAGAGCAATAGAGCTTGCTAATGATGAGGAATTTAAAGAGATGAGAGAGTTTATACAGAATTGTATATCCATAATATCAGAAAAGAAAAAACTAGACATAGAAAGACTAGCCGATGGTGTTGAAAAATATGAAAAACAGATTATGAATTTCCTAGATATTATGGTAAACTATTTTAGAGATATAATAATGTTTAAAGAAGGAATAAATCTTCTTATAAATACAGATAGAATAACATTTATTGAGAATATGTCTGAAAAAATAAATGGTTCTCAAATAGCTAAAATTATTGATATAATAGAAGATACCAAAAAGAAGCTAAAAGGATTTTGTAGCTTTAAAATGAGTATGCAAGTTATGTTTTTAAATATATACGAGGTGATTAAATGATAAAAATAGTAGGAGTAAGATTTAAAAAAGCTGGCAAAATTTACTATTTTGACCCAGCTGGACTTGATATAGAAATAAATCAGGATGTAATAGTTGAAACAGCTAGAGGTCTTGAATTTGGACATGTTGTAGTTGGAGGAAAAGAGATATCAGAAGAAGAACTAGTATCTCCATTAAAACCGATAATAAGAATTGCAACGGAAGAAGACAAAAAAGTATACAATGAAAACAAAGAAAAGGCAAAAGAAACATTTGTATTATGCCAGGAAAAAATAAAAGAACATGGACTTACAATGTGCCTTATAGATTGTGAATACACATTTGACAGAAATAAACTTATATTCTACTTCACTGCAGAGGGAAGAATAGATTTCAGAGAACTTGTAAAAGATTTAGCATCTATATTCAAAACAAGAATAGAATTAAGGCAGATAGGTGTAAGAGATGAAGCTAAATCAATAGGTGGTCTTGGACCTTGTGGAAGAAAACTTTGCTGCTCAGCTTGGTTAGGAGATTTCCAGCCGGTTTCTATAAAAATGGCAAAAGATCAGAGCTTATCTTTAAACCCAACAAAAATATCTGGAATATGTGGAAGATTATTCTGCTGCTTAAAATACGAGCACGATGTATATGCAGAAGCACTTGAAAAACTACCAGTTGTTGGAGCATTAGTTCAGACTTCTGAAGGAAAAGGTAAGGTAATAGAAGTAAATCCTCTTCTTGAACAAGTTAGAGTAGAATTCCAAGATAAGACCATAAGAGTTTATCTAAAAGACGATGTACAAATACTAAAAGAACCTAGAAGAGAAAGAAATAACGAATATATAGATGCCGAAACAATGAAAGAATTAAAAAGACTAGAAGACTAGCTTACGATTTAAACTGCCCAAAAGAGAATACTCTTTAAACTTGGGCAGTTTTTTTAAACTAAATTTTAAAAAAGATAATAAAATTGTGAAAGGAAAACTTTTCAATGAATGTTGAGATAAAAGAACAGGAAAGAGTTGATGACCTACAGTTAAAAGGTCTTAAAATAATTCAGAATACAGATGGATTCTGCTTTGGAACTGATGCAGTACTACTTGCAAACTTTGCTAGGGTAAAAAATGGAGCAAGAGTAGCTGACTTAGGGACAGGAACGGGGATAATTCCTCTTATAATATACGGGAAAAACAATGTAGAAAAAATATACGGTGTTGAAATACAAGAAGAAGTCTTTGAAATGGCATCGAGAACTGTAAAAATGAATGAAATAGAAGATAAAATAGAGATAGTAAATGCTGACTTAAAAGAAATAAAAGAAGTACTTCCTCAAAATACATTTGATGTTGTAACATCAAATCCTCCGTATATGCATAGTGAAGGTGTAAAAAATCCAAATGATAAAAAGATGATATCTAGACACGAGGTAAAATGCAATCTAGATGATGTTATAAAGGCTGCGTCAATACTTCTAAAAGAAAGAGGAAAATTCTTTATGATACATAGACCTACAAGACTTATAGATATAGTTACAATAGGTAGAAAGTATAGATTAGAGCCTAAGATAATGAGATTTATACATCCTAGAGCAGATAAAGCGCCAAATCTACTGCTAGTTGAATTTACAAAAGGAGGAAAACCAGACTTGAAAATAATGGATCCTCTTTATGTATATGATAATGAAGGAAACTACACTCAAGAAATACTGGACATCTACTCAGAGGATTACAAGACTCCTAGTAGATAGGCCAACTTTGCAGATATAGAAAATTTGAATAAAAAATTTGTAAAAAGGAGACAAAAATGGCAGGAAAATTATACATATGCCCAACACCAATAGGGAACTTAGAAGACATTACATATAGAACATTGAGAATACTAAATGAAGTTGATTTAATAGCAGCGGAGGACACAAGACATAGTTTACAGCTTTTAAATCACTTCGATATATCAAAACCTCTTACAAGTTATCATGAGCATAACAAAGATTCAAAAGGAGGATATCTAATAACAAAATTATTAGAAGGAGAAAACATAGCTTTAATAAGTGATGCAGGAATGCCTGGAATATCAGATCCGGGACAGGATATAATCGCCGAAGCTATAGAAAATAACATAGAAATAGAAGTACTTCCTGGGGCGACTGCATTTGTAACAGCACTTGTTGGATCTGGAATGGATACACACAAATTTGTATTTGAAGGATTTCTAGACAGAGATAAAAAACTTAGAAGAAAAAGATTAGAAGAAATAAAAAATGAAAAAAGAACAATAATATTCTATGAATCTCCACACAGATTAAAAGAAACTTTAAAGGATATGCTAAAATATCTTGGAAATAGAAAAATTGCTGTAAACAGAGAACTTACTAAAAAATATCAGGAAATAATTAGAGAAGATATAGAAACTGTTATAGAAATTTTCAATAATAGAGAAGTAAAAGGAGAATTCGTTCTAATTGTAGAAGGATTTTCAGGTGAAGTAGAAGAAATAGGAAAATACGACGATTTAAGTGAAAGAGAATATGTTATCCAATTAATGGAAGAGGGTATAAATAAAAAAGACGCTATAAAAATAGTATGCAAGGATAGAAAGCTAAAGAAAGATATAGTTTATAAACAGGTACTAGATTTATAAAATAAACCGTCTAATACGATTTGAGGTGGTTTTATGGAAAAAATAAGAAGGAAATTTCTTGAAGCATTAAAAGCACAAAATACTTCTGAAATTATAGAGCAGATGGATAAAGATGGAGAATTAGAAAAAATATTTCCACACATAATAGAAATGAAAAAAATTGGGAAATGTAGATATCATGTTGTAGACAGCTTTACCCATTCAATGAATGCTTTAAAAGAGCTTGAAAAAGTTATAAATGAACGATTTTTCCCAAATCATCTTGTAGAATTTGTAAGAGATGATATTGAAACGCAAGTAGATGATGAGTTTAAGAAAGTCGAACTTTTAAAACTAGCGACATTTTTACACGATATGGGAAAACCTAAAAGTATGACTATTGGAGAAGATGGAAATGCTCACTTTAAAGGTCATGAAAAGCTTGGAGCAAACATGCTTCACGATGTTATTGCCGACTTTGGAATAAGCGAAGAAGCAGAAAAAATAGTACACAAATACATAGAATATCATATGATGCTACTAGAATTTTATAAGAATGACAATATGGGCAAAAAAGTACTTTATAAAGCATTCAGAAAAGTTGGAGCTGATGTAGCTGGTGTTATGATTATAGGTTATTCAGATGTCGTATGCACCAGAAGGCTAATATACGAAAATGAAAACTACGGTGTTCTTAGAACGTATATAGACTATGCTCTTACAAGCTATTACTACAGATTTGATGAAGAATCAGAATAGTAAAGTGAATAAATAAAATTAAATGGACAAAAAATAAAAGCTGATGATTTCATCAGCTTTTTTAATATCCAAATTAAAAATAAATTAATTATAGAATAGATTTTGCCTGTATAGGAGTTGATAATATAACAGATGTTTTTGTTGAACCTATTTTTTTGATGCTGTCTATAACATTTTCTAATTCCTGCATATCACGTACAAGAACTTTTAAAAGAGAGCAGTCATCGCCTGTTATATGATGGCATTCAACTATTCTTGGGTCGCTTTTTGCATTTTCTAAAAATTCAGCATAACTTTGGCTACCAGGAAGTGAAATATGTATAAATGCTTTTATATTTCTTCCAAGAGCATCTGGATTTATTATTGCTTTATAGCCAGATATTATACCACAGTTTTCAAGTCTTTTTATTCTCTCTGAAACCGCTGGAGAAGTTAAGCCAATAAGCTTACCTAAATCCTTCATAGAAATTCTACCATCTTCCTGAAGTATTTCAATTATCTTTTTATCTGTTTCGTCTAATTTTTTAACTGTGTTTTCCATAAACACTCCTCCTTTGTATAATTTATATACCTATAATATCTTGTAACAACGTCCTTTGATTTATAAAGCTTTAATATGCAAAAATAAATAAAAGATAGATAAATTAAGTATTTATTGTTAGATATGTAAAAAAAATAACCCCTATAATTATAATAAAGCATAATATTTATAAAGTTTCAAGAGTAATTTGAAGAAAAAAGTAAAAAAATTTAAAAAAATATAAAAAAACCTTTGATATTACAAGTAATTGGTTATGAAATAAAAATTTTGAAAAATGACATTCATTTTTAAAAGAAAAAGTATTTCTATTTTGCATAGTTGTAAAGATAAATAAATTGACAATAGCTGATAAATTGGATAAAATTAAAGTAATTGTAAAAGAATTCAATAAATTAAAAGCGATGAAGAGAATAGTAAGAATAGAGTAATTCTACAGAGAGCCAGATTAGGTGAAAGCTGGTGTTTTGACGATATTCTGAATATGGACTTGGAGCTTTTTGGTCGAGCATATATGTAAGGCCTAAACGTTTGGACACGTTACAGTCCACTTGAGATATCCACTATTTGTAGATATTGTGGATAAATTAGGGTGGTACCGCGAATACAATCGCCCCTATGAGAAATCATAGGGGTGTTTTTTATTTTATTCTCGAAAACGAAAAATATAAACAATATACAGGAGGAAAATCATGAGCAAACCAACTTTTTATGTAACAACACCAATATACTATCCAAGTGGTAAATTACACATTGGACATACTTACACTACTGTTGCAGCAGATGCAATAGCTAGATTTAAACGTTTCTGTGGATACGATGTAAAATTCCTAACAGGAACAGATGAACATGGAGAAAAAATACAGAAAAAAGCTAAAGAAGCAGGAATGACTGAAATAGAATATCTTGATGGAATGATTGCTGATATAAAAGCTTTATGGAAAAAATTAGATATATCTTATGATGATTTCATAAGAACTACTGAACCAAGACATACAGAAATAATACAGAAAATATTCACTAAATTATATGAACAGGGAGATATCTACAAAGGTACT
Source organism: Peptoclostridium sp. AF21-18 (assembly GCF_003478825.1). NCBI lineage: Bacteria > Bacillati > Bacillota > Clostridia > Peptostreptococcales > Peptoclostridiaceae > Peptoclostridium > Peptoclostridium sp. AF21-18. The sequence continues at coordinate 62,455 of NZ_QUGE01000004.1, read as the reverse complement.
TACGAAGGTAGATACTGTACTCCATGTGAAAGTTTCTGGACTGAATCTCAGTTAATAGATGGAACAAAATGCCCAGACTGTGGTAGAGAAACTTATGTAGCAAAAGAAGAAGCTTACTTCTTCAAACTATCTAAATACGAAGATAGATTAAAAGAATTATTCAAAAGAGATGACTTCTGTCTACCAGTTTCAAGAAGAAATGAAATGGTTTCTAACTTCTTAGACAAAGGACTAGAAGATTTATGTGTAACTAGAACTACATTTGACTGGGGTATACCAGTACCATTCGATGAAAAACACGTTATATATGTATGGGTTGACGCTCTTTGCAACTACATAACAGCTTTAGGATATATGACTGATAACGATGAAGAATTCAAAAAATACTGGCCAGCATCAGTTCATTTAACAGCTAAAGAAATAACAAGATTCCATACAATAATATGGCCAGCTATACTTATGGCACTTGGACTAGAAGTACCAAAACAGGTATACGGACATGGATGGATATTATTCGACGACGATAAAATGAGTAAATCAAAAGGTAATGTTGTTTACCCAGGTCCAATGATAGAAAGATATGGAGTAGACGCATTAAAATACTTCCTACTTAGAGAATTCTCATTTGGTCAGGATGGAAGCTACACTAATAGAAACTTCATAAACAGAATAAACTCTGACTTAGCTAATGATTTAGGAAACTTAGTAAGTAGAACAGTTGCAATGGTAGAAAAATACAATGAAGGTTTAATACCAGAAGCTACAGTAGCTACTGAATTTGATGAATCATTAAAAGAACAGGCTGCAGCATCAGTTAAAGATTTTGAAGCTCAGATGGATGCTTTACAGTTCCACGAAGCACTAGAATCAGTATGGAAATTAGTAAGAAGAACTAACAAATACATAGATGAAACTATGCCTTGGGCTTTAGCTAAAGATGAAGCTAAAAAAGAAGAATTAAACACAGTATTATACAACTTATGTGAATCTATAAGAATAATAGCAACACTTATAAACCCAATAATGAATACTACTGCTAACAGAATATACGATCAGTTAGGAATAGCTGGACAGGAAGATATAACTAATTGGGAAAGTGTTAAATCATTCGGCTTAATAAAAGTTGGAACAAAAGTACACAAAGGTGAAGCTTTATTCCCAAGATTAGACGTTGAAAAAGAAATAGAAGAATTAGAAAAAATGTTCGCTCCTAAAAAAGAAGAAGTAAAACCTCTAGAACATAAAGAACAGATAACTATAGACGACTTTGATAAAGTAGAACTTAGAGTTGGTGAAATAGTTAAATGTGAAAAACATCCAAAAGCAGACAAATTATTAGTATCTCAGGTTAATCTAGGTGCTGAAACAAGACAGATAGTATCTGGAATAGCTAAATGGTACAAACCAGAAGAAATGGTTGGTAAAAAAGTAATAGTTGTTTGCAACTTAAAACCAGTTAAACTTAGAGGAGTAGAATCTGCAGGAATGATACTTGCTGCAGGAGATGATGGAGACGATCTTGTAATACCAACAGCTCAGGATGCAAAACCAGGCTGTGAAGTATGCTAATGAAAGGAAATTAAAAATGTTATTTGACTCACATGCACATTTAAATGACGAAAGCTTCGATGAAGATAGGGAAGAAGTGATAGCGTCTTTAAAAGAAAAAGGACTAGACTATGTAGTTAACCCAGGTGCTGATATGGAAACATCTAAAACTGCTATAGAGCTAGCCAACAAACATGACTTTATATACGCCGCAGTTGGAGTACATCCACACGACGTTGAAAATATGACTGAAGCAGATATAGAATTATTAAGAAAATATGCTTTAGAAAATGAAAAGGTAGTTGCTATAGGGGAAATAGGATTAGACTATTACTACGATTTATCTCCTAGAGAAACTCAGAAAAAATGGTTTAAAAGACAGATTGAGCTTGCCAATGAATTAAAATTACCATTTATCGTACATGACAGAGATGCTCATGGAGATACAATGGAAATAATAAAATCAACAAAGGCAGCTGAAACAGGATGTCTACTTCACTGCTATAGTGGAGAAGTTGAGCTTGCAAGAGAATATGTTAAGATGGGATGCTATCTTTCAATACCAGGAACTGTTACTTTCAAAAATAATAGAAAGACAGTTGAGGTAGTTAGAGAAATTCCTCTTGAAAGACTTATGATAGAAACAGATTCTCCATACATGGCTCCAGTTCCTCATAGAGGAAAGAGAAATGACCCTTCACTAGTAACTTTTGTAGCTGAAAAAATAGCTTACGAAAAAGGAATATCTTATGAAGAGGTATGTAGAGTAACAAAAGAAAATGCAATGAAATTCTTCGGAATTAAATAAAACTAAGGCTGTTTATTGCCAATAGAAAAAGACTAGTTAACCTTAGGCTCCAGGCTTCGACGCTTGACTTTGTTCTTGTAACACATTTAGAAGAAGTCAAGCGTCTCCAGATTGTCGCTAAAGGTTAAACTAGTCTTTTTCTTTGCCGATAGTAAACCACAATTTAATTTTATTTATATTCCGAGCGAATTTCTGTAATATGCTAGGAGTTTGAGGAATTGTCGATGCAAATTAATTTGTTGTTTCAAAAAATTGGAAACGTTATACTATTTATAAATATTGTAGATGTGTAGAAAAAAGGGTTTGTTAGAGTTATAATAGTTTAGATAGTATAATAGATAATTGAGATAGGAGAGAGGTATTTGTATGAAGGTTGTAGCAGTGACAGCATGTTCATCTGGGATAGCTCATACTTATATGGCAGCCGAAGCATTAGAGGTAGTGGCAAAGAAGTATAATATTGATATATCTGTTGAAACACAAGGCTCTATTGGTATTGAAAATGAGCTAGTTCAAGAAGATATAGATAATGCAGTATGTGTTATTCTTACAAATGATATGCCGATAATAAATGAGCATAGATTTGAAGGAAAGAAAGTTATTAGAATGAGTACATCTGATGTTATCAAAAAAGCAGATGTTATAATGAAAAAAATCATAAGTACGTTTAAGTAATTATATGAAATAAATTATATTAAAATAAATCTAAAGGAGAACTGCCATGTTAAAACCAGTAAAATTAAAACCAGCATTCCAGGATTACTTATGGGGTGGTACAAAATTAAGAGATGAGTACAACAAAGATTGTGACTTCGATAAAATAGCAGAAAGCTGGGAATTATCAAACCACAAAAATGGACAGAGTATAATTGATTCTGGAGAATTTAAAGGATTAAAATTTGGAGAATATGTAGAAAAATTAGGTGCTAAAGGATTAGGAACTAATTGCGATAGTTTTGAATTCTTCCCAATACTTATAAAATTCATAGATGCAAAAGGATCACTTTCTATACAGGTTCACCCAAATGATGAATACGCATTAAGAGTTGAAAAAGAATACGGAAAAACAGAAATGTGGTACGTACTAGAAGCTGAAGAAGGAGCTTCTTTATACTATGGTGTAAATAAAGAAATAAGCAAAGAAGAATTTGCTGATAGAATAAAAAATGACACAATACTAGAAGTATTAAACAAAGTTGAAGTTAAAAAAGGTGATGTATTCTTCATAGAAAGTGGAACAATACACGCTATAGGTGCAGGTCTTGTAATATGCGAAATACAGCAGAATTCAAACACAACTTACAGAGTGTACGACTTCGGTAGACTTGGAGCAGATGGAAAACCAAGAGAATTACATGTAGATAAAGCGATAGATGTAACAAATCTTACTCCAAATGCTAAGAGTGCAGAACCAATGGGAGAATTAGAAAAATTCGACGGATACACAAGAGTATTATTAAGTGAATGTAAATACTTCACTACTCTAAAATATGAAGTAGAAACTAAAGCAGAAGTAGAAATAGATGAAAAATCATTCAACTCTGTAATCATAACAGAAGGAAACGGAAAACTAGTTATGGGAGATACAGAATTAGAATTTATAAAAGGTGATAGTATATTTATACCAGCTCAGAATGGAAAATATTCAGTAGAAGGAAAATGTGAATTCATACTATCAAGAGTGTAATAAAAATAGTATATAAATAATGAAATCTCCCTAATATCCTAGATACTAGGGAGATTTTCAATTAAAGAGGTGGAATATGAACGACGTAAAAGGTGTAATATTTGACATGGATGGTGTAATCCTTGATACAGAAACACTTTCACTAATGTTTTGGGAAAAAACATTAAAGAGCCATGGAATTGAAATGGATCGAGAAAAACATATCTTACTTATGGGAAAAAATAGTGAAGAAACTCTTAAATGTCTTAAAGAAATATATGGTGAAGATGTACCGATTAAAGACTATTATTTAGAAAAAGGTCAAGCAGTTATTGATTACTTAGAAGAAAACAAACCAGGTGTTAAAAAAGGATTTGAAAGTCTTTTAAAATACCTTATAGAAAATGGATATAAAAGCGCAATTGCAACATCTACAGCTAGATGGAAGATGGCGAATAGAATGAAGTTTTTACATTTCGATGAAATGGTTGATTGTGTAATCTGTGGAGATGAAGTAAATAAATCTAAACCAAATCCAGAGATATTCTTAAAAGCAGCTGAAAAATTAGGTCTTAAACCAGAAGAATGTATTGTAATAGAGGATTCAAAATCTGGAGTGGAAGCTGCTTACAAAGGTGGATTTAGATGTATAATGGTTCCAGATTATAAAAAGCCGGATGAAGAGATGAAAGAAATGATATTTAAAGTAATGGATTCTTTAGAGGACGTGGAAGCATGGCTGAAAAAATAGATTTTTTAATACTATATGATTTAAAAGCAGATTTAAAAGAAGAAGCAATAGAGTGTATAATAGAAAAATTGGAACAAGAAAATTATCTTAACGATAAAGAACAGTTTTTTAAAGATGTTGTAGAAAGAGAAAGCAAGTACCCAACTTATATAGGCTATGGAATGGGATTGCCACACAGTCAAAGTATGGTAGTAAATAGACCTTGTGTAGCAATATCTAGACTTAAAAACAGTATAGATTGGACAGCTAAAAAAGAAAAAGTTGATACGATATTTTTAATTGCTGTCCCAAAAGAAAGCAAAGATAATCTTCATCTAAAAATATTAGCAAAACTATCAAGACTACTTATGCATGAAGATTTTAGAGAAGGCGTTAAAAACCTAAAAGAAAAAGAACTCTTAGAGTTATTAAATAAAAAAATAGAAGAATAAAATAGTCACCTGTTGTGTAAATATAGAATTACAGCAGGTGATTTCTTATTTTTTGCTAAAGAAAACAATATAATAATGCTTGAAATGGCTTAGTAGTGTTATAATATAATAATGTAACTAAAGAGATTTGACTAAAATTGAAAAACTAAAATAAATTAAATAAATATCTAAAAAGGAGAATAAATATGACAACAGTTAGATTTGGTGTAGTAGGAACTAGTGCTATAACAGAGTGGTTTATAAAAGCTGGAAAAAAACTGGATGGATTTGAAATAAAGGCTGTTTATTCAAGAAGCATTGAAAAAGCGGAAGAATTTGGTAAAAAGCATGGAGCAAAGTTATTCTTTGATGATTTAGATGCTATGTCAAAATGTGACGAGATAGATGCGATATACATAGCTTCACCAAACTTTATGCACAAAGAACAAGCTATACTGTGCATGAACAACGGCAAAAATGTACTATGTGAAAAACCATTTGCTACAAACAAAAGAGATGCAGAGGAAATGGTAAAATGTGCAAGAGAAAACAATGTTTTACTTATGGAAGAAATGAGACTTACTTGTACTCCTAACTTCCAGAGCGTTAAAAATAACTTAGACAAACTAGGCACTATAAGAAGATACTCTGCAAACTACTGCCAGTATTCATCAAGATACGATAAATTCAAAGAAGGTATAGTTTTAAATGCATTTAAAAGAGAATTATCAAATGGAGCACTTATGGATATAGGAGTTTACTGCATACATCCAATGGTAAATTTATTCGGAAGACCAAATAGCTTAAAAGCAAATGCTGTAAAATTATCTACTGGTGTAGATGGAGAAGGAAGTATAATTCTTGAATACGATGATATGTTAGCGGATATAAGATATTCAAAAATTACTCATTCTAATATACCTACAGAAATCCAGGGAGAAGACGGAAGCATTGTAGTAGATAAGATAAGTACATTTGGAGATGTAAGAGTAGAGTACAGAAAAGGTGGAGTAGAAGATATAACAGCTGAGTTAGAAGTTGAAAAGGATGAAAAATTTGAAGTAGATAGTATATATTTTGCTGTTAAAGAATTTATGAAATCTTTAAGAGAAGGAAAGAAAGAGTCTGATATAAACACATTAGAAAATACTTTAATCGTTATGGAAATAATGGATGAAGTTAGAAGACAGATAGACTTAGTATATCCTGCAGACGAAAATTAATAGTCATAAAAAATAAAATAGTAAGGAAGAAAATATGATAAAAGAAATAATAGTAGTAGAAGGAAGAGATGACGTTACTGCTGTAAAGAGAGCAGTAGATGCTGAGCTTATTACAACTGGTGGATTTGGATTTCCAAAAGGAGTAATGGAGAGAATTAAAGAAGCTCAGAAAAGAAGAGGAGTAATAATATTTACTGATCCAGATTTTGCTGGAGAAAAAATTAGAAAAACAATAACAGCGGAGGTTCCAGGATGTAAGCACGCATTCTTACCTAGAGAAGAAGCTAAAAAAGACGGCGATATAGGTATAGAAAATGCTACTCCAGAGAGCATAAGAGCTGCACTTGAAAGAGTTAGAACTGAAAGCACAGAAAATAGAAATGAATTTTCACAGAAAGATTTACTTTTAAATGGATTAATAGGAAATGACGATGCTTCATTTAGAAGAGATAAAATGGGACAGCTTTTAGGAATAGGCTATGGAAATGCTAAGCAGTTTTTAAGTAGATTAAACAACTACGGTGTGACAAGAGAAGAATTTGAAAAAGCATTAAAAGAAATAGAAAAATAATCAGAGATTGTTCAGATTAAGGACAAAATTTATAAAAATTAGGAGGAATTTATGGATAGACTTTCATCGCATAGAGCGACAAAAGATATAGTAGACAAACACGGATTTAAATTTTCAAAATCATTAGGACAGAACTTTTTAATAGACGATAATGTAATAGACAAGATAATAGATGGAGCTAGAGTTAAAGAAGGGGACAAGGTAATAGAAGTAGGACCAGGAATAGGTACACTTACTAGAGAAATGGCTAAAAGAGCTGAAAAAGTTGTAGCTGTTGAAATAGATAAAAACCTTATACCGATATTAAAAGAAACTTTAGCAGATTTTGATAATACAGAAGTAGTAAACGAAGATATACTAAAAGTTGATATAAACAAATTAGTAGATGAAAAACTTTCTGGAGGTCCTGTAAAATTAATTGCAAACCTTCCATATTACATAACTACCCCAATAGTTATGAAATTCTTAGAAGAAGATATACCTGTTACAGATATAGTTGTAATGGTTCAGAAGGAAGTTGCAGATAGAATGAATGCAGTACCATCTACAAAGGATTATGGAGCACTATCTGTTGCAGTTCAGTACTACTGCGATACTGAAATAGTTGCAAAAGCTCCAAGACATATGTTTATACCACAGCCTAAGGTAGACTCTACAGTTATAGGACTACACATAAGAGAAGAGAAAAAATACAAGGCTGACAATGAGCAGTTATTCTTTAAGACTGTTAAGGCAGCTTTTGGTCAGAGAAGAAAAACTCTTTTAAACTCACTATCAAGTATGGGAGTTTTAGACAAAGCTAAAATAAAAGAGGTACTTGCAGAAGCTGGAATAGACGAAAAAAGAAGAGGGGAAACTCTTAGCATAGAAGAATTTGCTAACCTTTCTAATATAATAAACAAAAATATATAACATTCCCCAAAAGGATGTTTTTAGAAGGGGGGAGGCATATTGGCTACTAAAAAAAAGAAATCAAAGTTAAGATTTTACATAGTTGTAGGATTAATTGCGTTCTTTAGTATATATATAATAGGATTTTTTGCAGCCTCTAAAATCGACACAAAAGAAGAGGATAACAAACTTGTGCGGGAGGAAAATGTGGCGGATAGCACATTACCTCTATTATCACAGCTAGAGTCTAGTAGAAAGGTATATATTTCAGACAAAAAAACGGATACCAATATAAAAATAGAAAAAGATCGTTGGACAGACTATAAATACTATTTTAATGAATTTAGCAGAGTTAGAAATGCTATTTCGTTTGAGCCTACATATAGTGGATATTCTTCAAATGGGATTAAATTTTCTACAGATTTAGATTTCTTAAAAGTATACACAGTAGAGAAGGAAGAGTTCTACAAAATTCCTGTTTCTCAAAAGAAGGATTTTGAAAAGGTAATAAATGAAAGTATTTATACTTCTTTTGATTTTGCAATAAATGACAAGAAATGGAAGAGTGTACATATTTCTAAAGGACAGGATGTTAAAAATATCCATAAATGGAAGTACAATAATCTTGTGAGTAAGATGAGATACAAAAGACATGTCGGAAAAGTTCAGCCAGAAAAAGCGAGAGATAAGAGCAAATATAACTACAGCGTTTATATAGATGGAGAAGGATTTAGTATAAGAATTGATACTATGGGACCTAATTATATAAAAATAATCTCTGGTAAAAATGGGGAATACGTGGCTTACTATGAAGTTTACAATGATATGTACAAATATATAAAAGAGAATATATTTAAAGAGTAATAAAAAAGGAGTAATCGAAAAAATTCGATTGCTCCTTTGATTTTTTGTTATTTATTTTGATTTCCCTTAGCAACAAGAGCTTCAGCAACTTTAAATATAGGACCAGCACCTGCAGTTATTACAAAGTCGTCTGGTTCTACATTGTCAGCAAGATATTCTACTATATCGTCGAATTCTTTTATGTACTTAGCATCTATATTGTTGTGATATAGTTTTTCAACTAAATCTGTAGAGTGAATATCACCAGGGTCAGTTTCTCTAGCTGCGTATATATCAGTTACGATAACTTTATCAGCTGCGAAGAAAGCATCTGAGAATTCATTAAGTAGTGATTTAGTTCTTGAATATGTATGAGGTTGGAATATGCACCATAATCTATTCTTTTTAATTCTCTTAGCTGTAGAAAGAGTAGATTTTAGTTCTGTTGGATGGTGAGCGTAGTCATCTACAATAGTTGCTCCGTTGTATTTTCCTTTAAACTCAAATCTTCTTCCAACACCTCTATATTTCTTAATATTTCTTTTTATAGTTTCTACATCTATACCAGATACTATAGAAGTTATTATTGCTGCAACAGCATTGTATATGTTGTGAAGCCCCCGAACAGATAATTCAAATTTGCCTAAATCTTCTCCATTGTAAACTAAATCGAATATACCACATCCAAGTTCATCAAATTCTATATTTTTGATTACAGCATCGTTATCTTTATTGCTACCGTATTTTATAACTGTAGCTTTTACATCGTAAAGTATATCAGCTGTGTTTTCATCATCTCCATTTATTATGAAGTATCCATCAGGAGGTAAAAGCTTACCAAATTTATTGAATGAAGCTTTGATTTCATCTATTCCTGAGAAATAGTCAAGATGGTCTTCTTCTATATTTAAAACTATAGATATTTTTGGATTGAAGTTTAGGAAACTATCTACGTATTCACAAGCTTCTGTTATAAAGTGATTAGAATGTCCTATTTTGACATTACCACCTATCATACTTAAGTTTCCTCCAACAAGTATTGTAGGATCTAAGTCAGCATATTCAAATATAGCTGAAAGCATTGATGTTGTAGATGTTTTTCCGTGAGTACCAGATACTGCAATAGAGTTTTTATATTCTCTCATTATCTGGCCTAAAAAAGCAGCTCTATTTACTATTAGTTTATTTTTCTTTCTAGCAGCCATAAGCTCTTCATTATCAGGGTGTATAGCAGCTGTATAAACAACCATGTTTACATCGTCTGAAATATTTTCTTTTCTTTGTCCTATAAATATTTCAGCACCTTGGTTTCTAAGTTTTTCTGTCATAGGTGATTCCTGAGAGTCAGAACCTGAAACATGATATCCTTTATTAAGGCAGATTTCAGCTAATGCACTCATACTGATTCCGCCGATTCCTATGAAATGTATATTCATGATAAAAACAACCCTTTCTTTATATATAAAGTAATACAATCGAACGTTTTTGTGATATAATAAGATAATGTGCGATATTTCTCGAACACAAGAAATTATACAAAAAACAAAACTGTATTATCAACATAGTAATTATTATATCACAAGTAAATTTGTTGTGCATCAGTTTTAACGGCGATTAAGAATCAGCAGGGGGAAATAGATTATGAAATTTAAAAGAACGGAAAGAATAGGAGCGATAGTAAAGATACTATCTGATAACCCGAACAAAATATACACTCTTAGCTATTTTACAAATCGGTTTAATGCAGCTAAGTCTACAATAAGTGAAGATCTTCTTGTTGTTAAAAGTGTATTTGAAAAACTACATTTAGGAAAAGTAATAACAATATCAGGAGCGGCTGGTGGAGTAAAATACATACCAAAAACATCTAAACAAGAAAATGCAGAATTTCTAATGGAACTTTGCAACAGAATTAAAGATGAAGGAAGAATATTATCAGGTGGATTTTTATACCTAATAGACCTTATCTATGATCCTGGAACAGTTTCAAAAATAGGAAAGATATTTGCCTCTAATATAGATTATACTGATGCTGATTATGTTGTTACAATGGAAACTAAAGGTATTCCAATGGCTCTTATGACTGCAAATGCTATGAATTTACCATTAGTAATCATAAGAAAAGACATAAAAGTATCAGAAGGACCTACACTTAGTATGACATATGTAAGTGGGAACAGCGGAAAATTAGAAAGTATGAGCTTACCTAGAAAAGCTCTTAAACCAGATAGCAAGGTTATAATAATAGACGACTTCATGAGAGGTGGAGGAACTATTAAAGGTATGATAGACCTAATGAAAGAATTTAGTGCGGAAGTAATAGGAATAGGTGTATTTATATCTACTATGAAACCAGAAGAAAAAATGGTTGAGGACTATATATCATTAATTCAGCTTGATGTGCAGGGAAATGAAATAATAGTTGAACCAAATAAAGATATTTTAGCGGATACTGAATCGGAAGAAATAATAGACGTTAATTTAGAAGAAGAATAATTAAAATTGAGACTGTTATAAATTTTGTAGCAGTCTCTTTTTGTGTAGTAAAGGTTGAATTATATAAATAAACAGAATTTTGAACTTTTAAAAAAAATAAAATAAAGGGACAATTTCAAAATATATGTACATTTTCAACGAAAAGTGATATATTTAAAGATAATAATGCGATTTTTTATTAAATTAAATATTTTAAAAAAATAAACGAATTAGTCAATGGAGAGATGTTAAATGAAATTTAAGTCAATAATACTTGCTGCGGGCAAGGGAACAAGAATGAAATCAAAATACCCAAAAGTAATACATAAAGTATGTGGTAAAGAAATGGTAAACCATGTAGTTGATACTTCTAAAAAATCAGGGGTAGAAGAAACTATAGTAGTTCTTGGACATGGAGCTGAAGCCGTAAGAGAAAGACTTTCAGACGATATAATAACAGTTATGCAGACAGAGCAGCTAGGAACAGCACATGCTGTAAGAATGGCTGAAGAATATATAGAAGACGAAGATACTATAGTAGTATTATGTGGAGATACTCCACTTATAAAGGAAGATACTCTTAAAAAATTATTTGAATACCATGTAGAAAACAACTGCCATACAACAGTTCTTTCAACAATAGTAGAGGACCCTACAGGGTATGGAAGAATAATAAGAGATGAAAATGGCGACCTACTAAAAATAGTAGAACAGAAAGATGCTAGTGAAGAAGAAAAACTAGTAAAAGAAATAAACTCAGGAATATACTGCTTCAACGGTAAAAGCCTAAAAGAAGCTTTAAAAGAAATAAACAACGACAATGCACAGGGAGAATACTATCTTCCAGATGCTATAAAAGTAATGAGAGATAAATCTCTAAAAGTTGGAGCATTTGCAGGTTCTTCAATAGAAGAATTAATGGGTGTAAACTCAAGATTACAGCTTTCCCAGGCTGAAAAAGCTATGAGAAAAAGAATAAATGAATTCCATATGGCAAATGGTGTAACTATGATAGATCCAGAAACTACATACATAGAAGCTGATGTAGAAATAGGAAATGATACAATAGTATACCCAGGAGTTAATTTAGTTGGTAAAACAAAAATAGGCTCTGACTGTATAATAGGTATGAATTCATCAATAACTGATTCAATAGTTGGAGATGGAACAGAAATAAAAATATCTACTTTATTAGAAGCTAAAGTTGGAGAAAATACAAAAGTTGGGCCATACGCATACCTAAGACCTAAAGCAGATGTAGGAAATGGATGTAAAGTAGGAGATTTCGTTGAAATCAAAAATGCTAAATTCGGCGATGGTTCTAAAGCATCACATCTATCTTATATAGGAGATGCTGAAGTAGGTAAAAACGTAAACGTAGGATGTGGAGTTGTATTTGTAAACTACGATGGTGTACATAAATTTAAATCAGTAGTAAAAGACAATGCATTTATAGGATCAAACTCAAATCTAGTAGCTCCGGTTACAGTTGAAGAACAGGGATATATAGCTACTGGTTCTACAATAACAGATAATGTTCCAGGAAGAGCACTTGCAATAGCAAGACAAAGACAGTGCATAAAAGAAAACTGGATGGATAAAAAAGAAGCTAGAGATAAAAAATTATCTGAAGAAAAAGCAAAAAACAAAAAATAATATCTTGGGATATTAATTAAATTTGATTTCTTTTTAAACTTTTGGTTTAAATAGTTATATATTGTAAAAAATGTTTGGAGGGTTAACTAATATGAATACTAGCGGTAGCGAAATCAAAATACTTGCCGGTAACGCATCTAAAGAGTTAGCTGAAAAAATAGCTAAACAGTTAAACGTACCAGTTCTTGACTGTGAAGTTGGAACATTCAGCGACGGTGAAATATGTGTTAATATGAATGAAACTGTAAGAGGTTGCGACGTTTTCGTTGTTCAGTCTACTAACAGTCCGGTAAACAACAACTTAATGGAATTATTAATAATGATAGATGCACTTAAGAGAGCATCTGCAGGAAGAATAACTGCTGTAATACCATACTATGGTTATGCAAGACAGGACAGAAAAGCGAAAGCAAGAGATCCAATCACAGCTAAATTAGTTGCTAACTTAATAGTAGCAGCTGGTGCAGATAGAGTCTTAACTATGGACTTACATGCATCTCAGATACAGGGATACTTCGATATACCTCTAGATCACTTACTAGGTGGTCCATTACTATCTGAATACTTCAACGAAAAAAATATAGAAGATTTAGTAGTAGTATCTCCTGACCTTGGTAGTGTTACAAGATCTAGAAAATTTGCTAATTCATTAAATGGTGAAGTGCCAATAGCTATAATAGACAAAAGAAGACCAAGACCTAACGTATGTGAAGTTATGAACTTAATAGGTGAGGTTGAAGGTAAAAACGTAATACTTCTTGACGATATGATAGATACTGCAGGAACAATAGTAAATGCAGTTGAAGCAGTTAAAAAATTCGGTGCTAAAGATGTTTACGTTTGCTGTACACACGCTGTTTTATCAGGTCCAGCTATAGAAAGAATAGAAAATTCTTCAATGAAAGAATTAGTTGTTCTTGATACTATACAGTTACCAGAAGAAAAACAGATAGAAAAAATAAAAGTTAAATCAGTAGCTCCTATATTTGCAGAAGCTATAGATAAAATATTCAGCAACAAATCAGTAAGTGAATTATTCTAATTGAATATAAGTAAGTAGGAAGAGGAGTAACTCCAATAGTACTTGCGCCTATTCAGGTGACAGGCGTACTATTTGGAGTTAGCTCCTCTTTTTTGTTTTTTGGAATTTATATGTAAAATTCATTCTAATAATAAAAAATAATCATTATTAATGTTACAATAACGAAATTTTATGTTAATAAAAAAACAAAATAGGGTTATAGAAACATTGGTTAATTTATTAAAAATTAAAATAATTAATGAGAAATAAATATAAAAATAAAAAAATAAAATAAAATATTCATTATTTAATATTAAATTTAATAAAATATAAAAATAAATTAATAAAATATTGACAATGTGTATTTTTGATATTATACTTGAGAAAACGTAATCACAGAAATAAATTCATATAATTATATGTTTATATAAAAAATAATAGGAGGAAAAGTCTATGGAACTAAAGAAAATAAAAAACAAAAATGTTAAAGCCTCAAAAACAAATAAGCAGAAATGCTATGTTGTGGGAAAACCAAATCGCTACTTAGGTTCAGATTGTAGTAATGATTGTAGTGCTTATGGTAAACCGCCTTCTTGGAAAAGTGCTTATATGTAAGATGTTTTAAAATTAAAATAAAGAGGATGTAAAATTAACATCCTCTTTATTTATTTAAGGAGATAGAAATGGGAATGTTAAATAATTTAAAAATAATAGAAAATGATAGTAAAGTAATACTAATCAATAATAATAATGGAAAATGGATAAAAATATCTTATGAAGTATATAAAATTTTATTGGATTTAGAAAAAAGAAATATTAGTATAAACGATTTTGAAAATGAAGATAGAATCTTTTTAAAAAATATAATAAAGGAAACTAATAATATAAGAAAAAATGACATTGAAAAATTTATAGGATATGAAATAACAGATAAATGTAATTTATTGTGTAAACATTGTTGTTTTAGTTATGGATTAAATGATAAAGTTATTGATTTAGAAAAAATATATAAAATATTGGATAAAATCTTAGAATTTAATCCAGATGTAATACAGATAAGTGGTGGAGAACCAATGATGTTAGATAATATAGAAGCATATTTAAAATACTTAAAAGATAGAGGGCATTGTAAAATAATTTTATCTACAAATGGAACTTTGTTTAATGATAATAATATAAAAATAATAACAAAATTAGTGGATCAAATAGATATAAGTATAGATGGTTACGATGAAGTAAGTTGTTCGAAAATAAGAGGTAAAGGAGTATTTTCTAAAGTAATAAATAATATAAAAAAGATAAAATCAGCAGATTTTGAAAAAATAACAGTTTCTATGGTATTTTCGGAAAAAAATTATAATGAACAAGCAAAATTTATTGAATTTTGCAAAGATATAAACGTTTATCCACAAACAAGATATTTTTCTGAAAGTGGTAGAGGAAAGGAAAATATAGAATTATTCAAAAATAATAAAGATATATTTTTTATTCCAGAAGATTTTTTTGAAAAAAAATGGTATGAATTAAATGCTAGAAAGTGTTTAGCAGGTAAAAGTGAGTTTTTTATAAAAGAAAATGGAGATGTTTATCCATGTCCTCAATTTACAGAGGAGGAGTTTTTATTAGGAAATATTTTACAAAATGATTTAGAAAGTATGAAAATAAAAAAGCAAATTGATGTAAATGAAAAATTTTTGGATGATTGTAAAGATTGTAAAGTTGAACCATTTTGTTGGACGTGTCCAGGAAGTAAAAAAGAGATAAAAAATAAATATATGAAAGATAATATGTGTAATAAAATTTATAGTCATCTTTATAAAGAAATATGGGAGGATTAAATTTATGAAATTAAATGTTATAAATAATTTAACACTCACAAAAATAAAAAGTAATAAATTGATGATATTTATTTTAACTATAATTTTTTCCATATTATTTATTTCATTAAATATCAAAGAAACTATGAACTATTACAGATTAAAAGATGCTGAACGCTATAGTGGAGAATTTAATTTACTAATAAAAAACATTGATAATGAAGAATATCAAAAAATCAAATCATATAAAAATATAAAAAATATATCGTATTCAAATACAAAGTCAATTATAAAAATAGGTAAAAAAGTGTTTCCTGTAGAAGAAATAAACAAAAATTATCTAAACAATTTTGAAACATCTATATTATATGGAAAACTTACAAATGGCGTAATAGTAGAAAAATGGGTTGCAAATCTTATGAATGCAAAGGTAGGAGATACCATAAATATAAAAACAGTATCAGGTAATAAATCAGCACAAGAAAGAATAAAGATAGGTGCTGTAATATCCGATATTGCACCAAATAAAATTAGAGCAAACTGCATTATATATGATATCAATGAAAAAAATAAAATACCTGAAAATTCTGAGATATTAATAAAATTAAAGGACACGAAAGACATAAAAAACTTTAAAGACTATTTAATTAATAAATGTAAAATAAATCAAGATGACATACGTGAAAATAAAAATGTTAATGGAATAATTGAAGAAAGTACAATCTTTTCAAAAGAATATATAACATCTTATATAATATTATTTTTCTTTTTAACGTTTATAATAACTATACTTTCAAATATAAATTTAATATATAGAAAAAAAGAATATAAAATAATGGATATGTTAGGAATGAAAAAATCTACATTTTCAAATATGCTTATAAAAGAAATGAGTATTTCTATATTACTATCAGAAATATTTTCAATAGTAATATCAATCATTATAACAAACCTTTTAAAAAAATATATGTATTTATTTGATCAAAATTTAATAGGAAATGACATGAATACAATAGAATACAACAAAGCGATTCTTATTTTTTTAGTAATAGGAATTTTGGCAGCGATTGTATCTTCAAAAATAGATTATTATATTATTTCTGGAAATAAAAATAAACAAAATATTAGAGAATTTAAACATATAAAGATTATAGATAAATTATCTAATAAAAAAGATGTAATGAAGAAAATTTCTTTAAGATATTCTATAAGAAATAAAAATATACTAATAGCAATGTCAATTATAATTATACTGTCAAATACAATATATTTCTCTCAAAATTATTATTCAAAAATGATGGATTATCACAATAAAAAACTTATAAATGATTATACAAATGGATATAACTACGATATATTGGTTGAAAGTAGCGACTTTAATTTCGATGGAATATCTGAAAATGATTATAATAAAATAAAAAATATGAATGTAGATAATAAAAATATTGTAAGCAATATGCTTGTGTCGGCTCAGCATATGGGAGATATCAAATTAGAAAAGAAAAATATGAGTGAAAAAAGCATAAACTATTTGAGAAATTTAACTGATGAAATAAATGAAAATTATACAACATCGATAAAAGGTGGAATAAAAGAGGAAAAAGACTCATTTATTATAAAAGGTTCTGTATTTTCATTTGATGATGAAACAGCGAAAAAATATGGAATAGATAATAATAAATCTGAAGCTACAATATATATTCCTATAGAGTGGATAGAAAATATGAATAAAGATTTTATAGGAAAATATGTAGATTTTGGATATGGAAAAATAAATGAATACTCTCAAAATGAGATATACAATTTTGGTAAAAATGAAAATAATATAAAAATACCTATAAAAAAACTTTCAAATGAATATACTTTTTCAGGGGATTATTATACAAAAGATGATTTACCACAAATTATTGTAAGCAGAGATATGTATAAAAAGATATTTAAAAAGATAACATATAACACAATGAGTATCAATGTATCTGATAAATTAGCAATAAATACTGTAGTGGAAGGGATAAATAATATATTGAATGCTTATAATGTCAATATTGTAGATAAGCATGAAGAAAGGGAAGCTTTAAAAAATAGTTCGGATATACAAGGGCTGGCGTTAGAAGCTGTGAGTATAATCATCTACATATCGTCAATATTATTATTTGTTCTTTTATATAATAAATTTTTGAGAATAAGAACTGATGATTATGAAATGATGAGAATTTTGGGTGTTAGTAGAAGAAAGATAAAAGAGATTATAGAGCGAGAAATTAATATAGTTGTTATAACAAGTCTAATTATAACATTGATGATATGTGTACTAAGTCAATGTTCTATATATAATTATTTCTACAAAATGGGATATTCTGTAAATAATTTTAAATTTGAAGTTTGTAAATTAATGCTTATTTGTTTTGTAAATATTGTTGTTTATATTATTTTAAACTTGAAAAATAATATAAATATTAAATTATAAAAAGTAGAATTATACTAGAAAGGATATTTAAAAGATTATGGGTATATCTATCACAATAACTGAAAAATGTAATTTAAAGTGTAAATATTGTTATGAAACAAATTGTAAAAATAATAATACTATAAGTTATGAAAATATAGATAAATCTCTTGAATTCTTAAAAGAAGAGTTAAAAGTGAGAAAAAAAATATCTATTCATGGAGGAGAACCATTTTTAGAAATTGATAAACTAAAGTATTCTATAAAGAAAATAAGAGATATAGAATCAGAAATAAATGAAAAAATAATTATAACAACAACATCAAATGCTACAATCTTAAATGAGGATATATTATCAATTGTATCAAAGGATATTGATGGTTTAACTATAAGTATTGACGGAAATGAAGAAGCACATGATAAGTTTAGAGTGTTTAAAAATGGAGAAGGAAGCCATAATAAAGTATTAAAGAATGCAAAAATTTTTAATGATATAGTAGATAATTTAAGAATCAGAATGACATTTAATAAGGATACAGCAAGTTTATTATATGAAAGTTTTTCATTTCTTGTGGAAAATGGATTTAAAACTATAGTTGCACATCCTGATATGAACGATAAAAACTGGGATGAGGAAGATTTAGAAGTATTATTTAAAAATGTATTGAAAATAAAAGATAGTTATTCGGAAAGAGATATAAATTCTAATTTATTAGAAAAAGACTTAACTTTATTAGGAAATTGTGAAATAGGCATGAACATATATCACGATGGAACAATATATCCCTGTATTGGAGTTATTGGTAATGAAGAAATGATTATAGGGAATGTAAATGAAGGAATATATAAAGAAAAGATTGATAGGATAATTCATGAAAATAAAAAAGTTATTTCTAGTTGTAGGAATTGTGATTTATATGATTATTGTGAAGGAACGAGATGTAAAATTATAAATAAAACTGTAACAGGTTCTTTCGAGTTACCATCACCAATAGTATGTAGATTTAATGGGATACTTTTTCAAACTAATGAAATAAGTTTAAAGAACAAAAATTTTTAATAAAATAATAAATATTTAAAGGAAGGAAAATAAATTTGTAATGAAAGATAATAAAAAAACAAAATTATTTTCTAGGTTTGTTCGTATTTTAGTCAAAGGAAATAAATATTTAATAGCAATATTGTTTTGTATTATGTTGACTATTGCAGGACTTGATCTTATAGAACCACAAATAACAAGAACTATAATAGATAATGCTATAGGATTAAAAAATACCAATTTACTTATAAAGTCTATACTTTTATATACGTTGGTAATAATTATATCAGCAATTTTAAATATAGTACTAACTTATTTAGAATCTATTATGAAAAAAAGAATTGCTATTAAACTTAAGAATAGATCTTTAAAACATTTATCAAAACTATCTGGAAATTATTATAGCAATATAAAAACAGGAAATATAATAAGTATTTTAAACTCTGATATATTTAATATAGAAAATTTTGGTATAGAAATATTACTCTCAATAGTAATTGATATAATTACAGCTGTAGCAACACTTATAATATTAATAAACTTGCAACCAGATTTATTAATAATTGTATTAGTAATACAATTAATTATAATTGTTATTCAAACAAAATTTTCAAAAGAATTGTCAAATAAAACAAAAGAAATAAGACAAAAAGATGGAGATATTTCAAATTTAATTCAGGAATATGTATCAAATATTATGAATATAGTGATATCGAAGTCAAAACAAAACTTTTTTAAAAGATATACAAAAGAGCAAAGAATACTTACGAATAAATGTATTAACTTGGATTTGAAAATAGCTAAAAATACATCAGAAATAAATGTTATGAGTGGGCTTATTATTATAAGTATATTTGGTTATGGTGGATTAAAAATAATAAATAATGAATTAAGTTTAGGAGAGCTAATATCTTTTCAACAATATATAGGACTACTTATAATGCCTTGTACAAGGATAGTAAATTCAAATACAAGGATACAACAAGCACTCGTATCAGCAGAAAGGATATTTGAACTCATTGATGAACCAATAGAAATACAACAAAATAATGTTGGAAAAAAGATAGAAAAAGATGATAATTGTACAATAAAATTTGAAAATGTATCATTTTCTTATACTAAAGAGTATAAAAATTTGGATGGTATAAATATTGTATTTAAACCATATGAAACAACTGCATTAGTGGGAAGTAGTGGAAGTGGTAAATCTACTATTATAAATTTGATTTTTAGAATGTGGGATGTCGATGATGGAGAAATATATATAAATAATGTAGATATAAGAGAATATAATCTAAAAAACTTGAGAAAAAATATATCAATAGTTACACAAGATTCATTGCTATTTGACGATACAATAAAAAATAATATACTTTTGAATAGAAAGAATATAGAAGAAGGCAAATTTATAAATCTTTGTAATAAATTGAGAATAAACGAATTTGTAGATGATTTGGAAGATGGATTTGATACAATTATTGGTGAAAATGGGGTTAAACTATCTGGAGGTCAAAAGCAAAGGCTATCAATAGCTAGAGCTTTACTAGGTAATGAAAAAATAATAATATTTGATGAAGCAACCTCTGCATTAGATAATATATCTCAAAAAATAGTTTTAAAAACAATAAAAGAATTTACAAAAGAAAAAACAGTTATATTTATAGCTCATAGAATTTCTACTATTGTAGATGCTGATAAAATATATGTGTTAGAAAATGGAAAAGTTATAGAAGAAGGAAATCACATAGAATTATTAAAAAATAATAAAGTATATAGGAAAATGTTTGTTCAAGAAGATACAATTAAATAAAAGAATCTGGAAAGAGGTGTTGATTATGAAAGAATCTCGTTTGGAAGTAATAAACTTAAAAAAATATTATGGTAAAAATGAAAATATAGTCAAAGCAGTAGATGGAGTTAGTTTAAAAATAGAAGATGGAAAATTTACAGCGATAATAGGGACATCTGGATCTGGAAAGAGTACGTTACTTCATTGTATGGCAGGACTAGATAAACCTACAGATGGAACAGTCATTTTAGATGGTAAAAATATATATGATTATAATAATGAAGAATTATCAGAAATAAGACGTAAAAAATTTGGTTTCATTTTCCAATCTTTCAACCTTATACCTGTTATAAATGTGTATGACAATATAATATTGCCTATACTTTTAGATGGAAGTAAACCAGATGAAGAATATATAAATAGCATAATAAAAGCAGTTGGTCTTGAAGAACAGATAAAAAAATTCCCAAATGAATTATCTGGAGGTCAGCAACAGAGAGTGGCAATAGCTAGAGCTTTATCAAATAAACCAGCTATAATATTTGCTGATGAACCTACAGGAAATCTTGATTCAAAAACTACACAAGATGTTATGAGTTTATTAAAAAATACTGTAAAAGAATTTAATCGGACGTTGCTTATGATAACACATGATCAAAGTATTGCAGATAGTGCGGATAGAATAATAACAATAAGTGATGGAAAAATTGTATAAAAAGTAAAGCTTAAAAAGTATAAAAGGAAACAATTTAGTTATATACGGTGTGTATAATAATTAAAATTGTTTCCTTTTTTGTTTTGATAAATAAATATACTATATCTTGTAAATAATAATTATAGAAATATAATTTATAGGAGATGATTTTTTGAATATAAAAGAAGTAATTTTAAATGCTAAGAGATTTAATGCATCTGATATTCACATAATTTGTAATGATTATATAACTTTGAGAATTGATGGAGAGCTAACGAGATATTCATCAAAAGTTGTAAATAGTGATATTTGTAGGAAGTTTTGCGACGATTTAATAGGAAGTGAAGAAACTAAGTTTAGAAAGAGATATGAAAAATATCTTGATGAAGAATGTGGAGAGATAGATTTTTCTAGAGATTTTGACTTTGTAGATTTAGAAAATGAAGTAGAAAATGATGATATAAAAAATAATAATATAGAAAATGACATAGATGTATGTAAAAAAGAGAATAAAATCTCTTTTAGAATAAGGGTTAATATCTATAGACGGAATGGGGGAGAGTGTATATCGATTAGGTTAATTCCAGGGCATGTAAAAACAGCAAAGGAATTGAATATTCCAGATATAGTATGTAATTCTGGTGATTTAAAAAGTGGAATAATATTAATAACTGGAGCAACTGGAAGTGGGAAAAGTACTACTCTTGCTGCAATAATAGATAGAATAAACAAAACATCAAAGAAACACATTATCACATTGGAAGAGCCTATAGAATATTTGCATAAGAGTGATAAAAGTATAATAAGTCAAAGAGAATGTGGAAAAGATACCGTAGATTTTTTAGAAGGATTGAAGTCATCTTTAAGACAAGATCCAGATGTTATAATGATTGGGGAGATAAGGGATAAAAAGACTGTTGAAACTGCGCTTTCTGCATCTGAAACAGGACATCTTGTACTATCTACAGTTCATACATCTAAAGCATCTGAGGCAATAGATAGGATAGTGAATCTATTTGAGGCTGAAAGGCATAAAGAGATAAGGGGACTTTTGGCTAATCAGCTTAGATATGTATTTTCTCAAAGACTTGTAAAAGCAAATAATGGACGAAGAGCTATATTTGAAATTATGAAAAATACAAACTCAATAGCTGCGATGATAAGAGAGGGAAAAGATGAGAGTATAGATGATATGATAAAAACTGGTAAAAAATACGGAATGCGGATGTTTGAGGATCAGATAGAAAAATTATATAGAGATGGAATTATTTCTGAGGAAATATATTTAGATGAAATAAATAATAGATAATAAAAGACCGACGGATTAAAATCGATAATCTGTTGGTCTTTTTATATGTGTTAATCTCTTTTCTTAGAACGTTTTAAGTTGATATAAGCTAATATGTAAGAAAATACAATACATATGAATATTTTAAAATATGATAATGGTTCATATGGTTTTAAAAGTGATAAGTCTTTAAAAATCATAGCTACTAAAGAACTAATTGGAAGATATATTAAAATAATAGCTTCCCAATGAATTAAGAGGACATTATTCCAATTAATATTACTGTCATTGCTAGAAGGTCCTTTCTTTATTGCTAAATAAGATAAAATATAGCAAAATACAAAAAGTATAAAAATTTTAAAATACGCTATAGGACTATTGATTTTTAGTATTAGTGATTTATCGCCAGAAAGAATAGATATAAAAATTGCTAGAGGAATGTATGCACTCATAGCCCAGGTAGCAATTTTAAATACACTTTCAAAATTTATTTTATCTATATATTTTTCGTTTATTTTATCAAAAAAACTTTCAAACAACATGAACTATCACTCCTTATCTTTTAAAGAGAATCTATATTTAAACTCAATAAATACTATAATAATGAAAAATAGTATATCAAAAGTTAAATCATCTAAAGAAATAGAGGATAAATTTAATAAGTTAAAATTATTATCAAATACTACGTTTGCAGTAGCAAAGATAAGATAAAGTTGTATAAATCGAAAAATAGATTTTAAGATTAAATTAATACAATTATTCTTTTTCATAAAAATCAACTCTTTATATAATTGATTAAAAGTTTTACTTTAATAAATGAATATTATTATAGTATTTTAATTTTTATTAATAATCTTTGTAAAAAATCCGATAATAAATAAAAAATCTATAAAAATATAAAAATAATCAATTTTATTAAAAATTAATGATGATACTATATCTAAAATCAATAATAAAATTATACAAATTGAAATAACTTTTTCATTTATATGTATTGAATTTATATTAATTTTCATAAATATAAATCTAATAATATCATTAATGCAAGAAATTATAATTAAACTTAATAAAATAAAATTAAAAAATTTATTCTGGAATGTCCAAACATTTTCAATTAATAGATTAATATTATATGAAAAAATAAAGCGAAGAATAATAAATAAAATTATCACAGATACTATAAAAGAATTAGTAATTTTTTTTACTTCATCAGGGGAATTTAATTTTACATCATTAGCATCTTTTAAAAATAATTTCATAAATAATCACCAATTTTCTATAATTCTAACTAAATGGATATTTTTTTATACAAGCAGCTATATCATAGGCAACACTGTATGATAACATTTCACTAAGTCCTTTTTTCATAAGGAGTTTAGCTAAGGCAGTTGTTGATAGTTTTTTAACGTCTTTAGGACTTAAGTTCAAAATAACATTTTTAACTATAGTTATAGGATTTATGACATTAGCAACACATTTACCTTGTTTTGATTTATTCCAGTAATTTTGTCCAGAAACTAAGTCATCTTTCCAACCAACATAATAGGGTGTTATTTCTGCTTTATGTTCATATACATAATCAGCTATGTAGTTTTCTAACTCATCAACATTGTTTATTACAGTTACATCAGAATTTGCATTATCTGTAGTGCTAACTTCTTCTAATAAAGGAATTTCAGATGTAACTTCCTCTGCATTAACACTTGCTAGTATAGGAGCAGATGAACTAAATATTAATACTCCAGATAATAATAAAGAATAAAGTGTTTTATTTTTTTTGATATTCATAGGGTAAATCCTCCTTGAAATTTATTTTTTATGATTATAGCATAGATTGAAATAAAAATAACAAAAAAACGATTTCTGTAAATGTTATGTAACTATAAAATAAATATACTAAAAAATTACTATTATTTTGTAACAAAATACAAACAAAAATGAAATAATAATGTAGATATAGTGTAATTTGTATGAAAAAATAAACAAGATAGTAAATTATATATTAAAAATATAATGAGATATAATTATTTTAATAAATAATAAAATATAAAATAAAAGTATTAAATGAAAATATATTGTAAATAATATTGATAGAAATATTTATTAATACGGAAAGTAAATTAAATATAAGGAGAGAAAATTCAAAGATGGATTTAGAAAAGTTTGAGATTTTATTTTTATCATTTTTATTTGCAATAATAATTACTTCAACCGTACAAAAAGTTGTAAAAGCTTTTATCGAAGAAGAAGATTATAAAAAAATCAATATAAAAAAATTGAAGATATTCTTAATAATATCTACATTTGCATACACTATCTCTATTTTTAAAATCTATCCAAATAATTTGTATAGATTTGGCTATTTTATATTTTTTGTTTTAGCAATTATTATAAGTTTAATAGATTATTATACAATGTATGTGTATGATATTCTTGTTTTTAGTGGTATAATAATTCAGAGTGTAGTTAAAATTGTAAATGGAAATGTTGAAATCTTAGTAGATAGTGTGTTGGCAGGTTTGCTATGTGCTTTGATTTCATATTTAATAGTAAAGGCGACCAATATGATGGGTACAGGAGATGTTGGTGTGTATGCTCTTTGTGCTATGAATATTGGATTTAAAAGTTCGTTATCGTTGATACCGGGCTCTTTTCTTGTTTCTGCAATATTTTTGATTATAAGATTTATCTGTGGAAATAGGGATAAAAAAATTGCTTTTGCTCCATATATAATTATCACAGCTATATTGAATATTCTCGGATTTGATATAGTAAGGTGCTACCTCGATATAATTGAGAAAATAATTTAGGATAATATAAAAATCGATTAAAAAGGAGATGAACAAATGTATATAATAGTAGGACTTGGAAATCCTGGTCAGAAATACGCAAAGACTAGACATAATGCAGGATTTGAAGTAATAGACAGATTAGCAGATGAATACGGAATAAGTGTTACAAAGATAAAACACAAGGCTTTAATAGGAGAAGGAAGAGTTGGGACAGAGAAAGTTGTTCTTGTAAAACCTACAACTTATATGAATTTAAGTGGGGAGTCTGTAGTTAGCCTTTATCAGTTCTATAAACCAGATTTAGACAAACTGATAGTGATATACGATGATATAGATTTAGATGTAGGAAAACTTAGAATAAGAAAAAAAGGAAGCCCAGGTACACACAATGGTATGAGATCTATAACTCAGTGTCTTGGAACTAAAGATTTCCCAAGATTTAGAGTAGGTGTTGGAAAGCCAGATAAAGGAAGAGATTTAGCTGATTTCGTTCTTTCAAGAGTGCCAAAAGAACAGGACGAAGCTATGAATGAAGGGTTTGAAAAAACTGCAAAAGCTATAGATTCTATGATAAGAGAAGGAATCGACATGGCTATGAATAAATACAATGGATAATAACGAGCAAAGTAAAGAGTAGCTTTTAAATAAATATATACCTTAATAAGCTAGAGTTAAGGAAAATAATTTAATATATAATATAGAGAATTAAAGGAGCGAAGGAAAATGGGAGATATATTTTTTAATCCGCTTCAGAATTCAAAGGAATATATAAAACTTAAAGAAAAACTTGATGTAGAGGGAAGATGTCTGCTTGTAAATGGGCTAAATCAGGCTCAAAAAGCTCACATATCTTCATCTCTATTCAAGGATCTTTCAAGGCCTATTGTTTTTATAGGTTCGACTGAATATGAAGCGAGAAAGATTTACGAAGATTTAAAATTCTACGTTAAGGATAAGGTAGAGCTTTTAACTTCAGATGAGATAAGATTTTATTACTTAGATGCCAAAGATAGAAAGCAAGAAGCGAAAAGAATAAAGACGCTACTTAAATTGGCAAAAAAAGAAAAGTTAATACTAGTTACAACTGCAGATGCGATACTTAGAAAGTACTTACCTAAAGATGTATTATTAGATAATACTTTTAAATACAAGGTAGGGGATATAGTAGATATAGAAGAGCTATCTTCAAAGTTAGTTTCCTTAGGATATGAGAGAGTATCAAAGGTAGAGGGGTTTGGACAGTTCAGCGTTAGAGGTGGAATTGTTGATATATTCTCACTTGAATATGAAAACCCTATAAGAATTGAGTTCTTTGATGATGAAATCGACTCAATAAGAACATTTGATGTATTTTCTCAGAAATCTATAGACAAGCTGAAATCGTTTATACTTACTCCTTCTAGGGAATTTATATATCCTGAAAATGTTGAAGATACAGTTTCTAGGATGAAAAAAGATAGAGGGAAAGTATGTAGCGATGATGTAGAAGCTGTTATAGATAAAATTGCGAGAAAAGAGTACTTCGATGGAATAGAAAACTACATAGACTACTTCTATCCAGATGTAGAGAAGAGTATTTTTGAATACTTAGACAAAAATGCGATAGTATTTATAAATGATATATCTAGAATGAAGGAAAGATGCGAGAATTTTGCTGAGGAATTTAAAGACAGTTATAAGATGAACTTGGAAAGAGGAACTGCACTAAAATCTCAGGGGAATTTAGTCTACAATTATATAGATTTAGAGTACTGTATAGGTGATAGAAATATAGTGATAAACTCTCTATTACCAAAGGCTGTTAAAGGATTTAATGTAAAGGAAATATTGAATTTTGACAGTAGAGAAGTGCCATCATTTAATGGAAAAATAGATATTCTTGCGGATGAGCTTCAAAGATTAAAATATTCTGGGCACAAGATTATTCTTGCAGTAAACAGCTCAGAAAGAGCAAAAAAATTAAAAGAAGCTTTATTTGAATACGATGTTGAAACTTCGATAGCTAAAAAAAGAGATACAGAGATAAAATCATCTCAGGCTATAATAATGGAAGCTGCAATTAGCGAGGGGTTCCAGTATAGAGATATTAAGTTCACTGTTATAACTGACAAGGAAATGATTGGAGTTCAGAGAAGTGGACTAAAATCTAAAAAGAAAAAAAAGAAAAATACAAATGCACAGAAAATAGACTCATTCTTAGACTTAAATCCTGGAGATTACGTAGTTCACGAAAACAGTGGTATAGGTAGATATACAGGTATAGATCAGATAACTGTTGATGGAATTAAGAAAGACTACATGAAGATAGTCTATAGAGATGGAGATAATTTATATGTGCCTATTGACCAGATGGACAAGGTTCAGAAATATATCGGAGCCGAGGCTGAGAAGGTCAAACTTAGTAGACTTGGTACACAGGAATGGACAAAGGCAAAGGCTAAAGTTAGAAAAGAAATCGAGGATATGACTGAGGAACTTATCAACCTATATGCAAAAAGGGAAAAAATCAAGGGATATAAATTCTCTAAAGATACTGTTTGGCAGAAGGAATTTGAGGATAAATTCCCATATCAGGAGACAGATGACCAGCTTAAAGCTATAAAAGATACTAAAAAGGATATGGAATCTCCAAGAGTTATGGATAGATTAATCTGTGGAGATGTTGGATACGGAAAAACAGAAGTAGCTATAAGGGCTGCATTTAAAGCTTGTATGGACGGAAAACAGGTTGCTGTACTTGTTCCTACTACTATACTTGCACAGCAGCACTACAATACATTTAGCGAAAGATTTGCAGATTATCCAATAAGAGTTGAGGTTCTTAGTAGATTTAAGACTCCTAAACAGCAGAAAAAAATCATAGAAGATGCTAAAAAAGGAATGGTAGATGTACTTATAGGTACGCACAGAATAATTTCTAAAGATATAGAGCTTCCAAAACTTGGACTTGTTGTAATAGATGAAGAGCAGAGATTTGGTGTTAAGCACAAGGAAACTTTAAAGAAGGTAAAAAATACTGTAGACGTTCTTACTCTATCTGCAACACCAATTCCAAGAACTCTTCACATGTCATTATCTGGAATAAGGGATATGACTGTAATAGAAGAGCCGCCACAGGAAAGACATCCAGTAATAACTTATGTTACAGAAGCTAGAGATAGTATTATTCAGGATGAAATTGAAAAAGAAATCTCAAGAGGTGGTCAGGTATTCTTCGTCTACAATAGAGTAGAGGGAATAGAAGGAATTGCAGACAAGGTTAGAAAATTAGTTCCAGATGCTAGAGTTGCTGTTGCACATGGTAGAATGAGTTCAAAGACTCTTGAAGATATTATAATAGCATTTATGCAGAAGGAATTTGATGTTCTTGTATGCACTACAATTATAGAAACCGGTATGGATATTGCAAATGCCAATACAATGATAATTTATGATGCGGATAAGATGGGGCTTGCTCAGCTTTATCAGCTTAGAGGTCGTGTTGGTAGAAGTACTAGACAGGGGTATGCGTTCTTGATGTACGAGAGAAATAAAAGCCTCAGTGAAATAGCAGAGAAGAGATTAAAAGCTATAAAAGAATTTACAGAGTTTGGATCTGGATTTAAGATAGCTATGCGTGACCTTGAGATAAGAGGGGCTGGAGATGTGTTAGGTGCTCAGCAGCATGGACATATGGCTGTAATAGGTTACGATTTATATGTTAAGATGTTAAACGAAGCTATTAGAAAAATTAAGGGCGAGCCTGAGATAGTAGAGGTAGATGTAGAAATAGACCTTCCTGTTGACGCATATATACCAGATAGATATATAGAAGATGAGATGGCAAAAATTGAAATGTACAAAAAAATTGCTTCAATCAACAGCAAAGAAGATATGTACGAGGTTCAGGAAGAATTAGAGGATAGATTCTCTGATATACCAAGACCTACTCAGACACTATTATCTATAGCATATATAAAATCTCTTTGTAAAAAACTTAAAATCGAAAAAGTATATCAAATTAAAAATGAAGTGTTCTTAAACCCTTATATGAGATATAGAGTAAAATCTAAGGTAGGATATAAGGTTGTTGAAGAAATACAAGCATTGTTAGAAGAATATGTGGAAAAATTTGAAAAAGAAGATGAAGAGAAAAAAGAGAAAAACGAACAAAATAAAGATAAGTAGCAATAAAAATCGCTACGTGATAATATAGAGATGTACGATAATTAACTAAAATTAAATTAGAAAAGGGGTGTCGATTTGAAAAAATTGATGACGATTGCACTTGCAGCTTTAATGAGTTTATCTTTAGTTGCTTGTAAGCAGAAGGACTTAAATGAAGCTATTGCAGATGTAAATGGAACAAAAATAACTTTAGGACAGTATGAATTCATGCTAAAAATGAATAAAGACTCTGTTGAATCTAACATAGGCGGAGCCGACAAATGGGATGAAAAAGACCAGACAGGAGTTTCATACAAAGATAAATATAAAAGATTAGTATTAGATCAGATGATAAATACTGAATTATTAGCACAGAACGCTGAAAAAGAAGGATTAAAACCAACAGATAAGGAAATACAGGCTTCTTATAACGATTTAAAAACTTATGTAAATTCAGATGAAAATCTAAAAGGAGCTGCTGAAGAATTAGGTATAAACGACGAATTCTTAAAAGAACAGGCTAAAATAAGTCTTTTAATACAGAAATCTCAGGAAAAATTCTATAGTGAAGAAAAAGTTTCTGATTCTGAAATGAAAAAATATTATGATGAACACATAGACGAATACAAAAAAGACGAGGTTGAAGCATCTCATATACTTATAAAAACTACAGACGACCAGAATAAACCTCTTCCAGAAGCAGAACAGAAAAAAGCTAAAGAAAAAGCTGAAAAAGTTTTAAAAGAAGTAAAAGCTGGTGGAGATTTTGCAGAACTTGCTAAAAAATACTCTCAGGACCCAGGAAGTGCCGCAAATGGTGGAGCTTTAGGAGCATTTGGTAAAGGTATGATGGTTAAGGAATTTGAAGATGCCGCATTTGGTATGGAACCAGGACAAGTATCAAACCTTGTAAAAACAGACTTTGGATACCATATAATAAAAGTAACAGATAGAATAAAAGAAACTACTAGCTTTGATGAAGCTAAAGAAGGTATAAAAGAAGAAATACTAAAAAATAAATACGGTGAAAAAATAGCTGAATTACAGAAAAAAGCTAAAATAGAAAAATTCGATAAAGTAATAGAATCTGCAGAATTTGTAGAAAAATAATATAATTTAAGAAGAATAATTTTTAAAAACATAATATAAACTGTTTTCTTGATAAAAAATTGAGAAAACAGTTTATTTTTTTGTAAAAAATCAAATAAAAAATGTTTTAGAAAACTCTGAGAACGTTAGAAATTCAAAGAAATTAATGCGTAAACTTGAATATTTAACTTGAAATATGGTATAGTAAAATCTGTTATATAAAATAAAGATGGAGGAAAATTATGAGTAAAGATAAAACTAAAGACTCTTTCTTGAAAGGAGCACTTATTCTAGGGATAGCTGGTGTTGCCGTTAAGATAATCGGTGCATTCTTCAGAATACCTCTAGGAAATATGATAGGATCGACAGGGATGGGTTATTATCAGTCTGCCTATCCAGTATATACATTATTTTTAACGCTAGCTACAGCTGGATTCCCAACTGCAGTTGCGAAACTAGTTTCTGAAAAGTTAGCGATAGGAGATGAAAGAGGAGCGAACAAGGTATTTAAGGTATCTAGCAAGGTGCTTTTCATAACAGGTATAATTTCGTTCTGTATATTCTTCTTTGGTGCAGAATGGATAGTTACTAAATTTATAAAAAATCCAGATGCGTTAAATTCAATGAGAGCCATAGCTCCAGCCCTAATAATAGTACCTCTTATGTCTGCGTATAGAGGATATTTCCAGGGGCAGAAAGATATGACTAAGATTGCAATATCTCAGATAGTAGAACAGATATTTAGGGTTGTTCTAGGTTTAGGACTAGCTTATATGCTTATGAAATCAGCTGGACCTACTATGGGGGCAGCAGGTGCAATATCTGGGGCAGCTATAGGGGCTTTAGCGTCAATAATTTACTTACTTGCAGCATTTGCAAGAGGTGCTAAAGATAGAAGAGAAAGATTAGAAAAAAGTAAAAGATTCGAGGAAGAAAGCTTCGGTAGAATATTTAAAAACTTATTAGCTGTTGCAATACCTATAACTATAGGGGCATCAGTTATGCCACTTGTTAATATGGTAGACAATGGTATAGTTATAAGAAGACTTATGGTTGCAGGATATAGCTTAAAAGAAGCGAACTCTATGTTTGGACAGCTTACAGGTATGGCAATGTCTATAATCAACCTTCCAGCAGTTATAACTACTGCAATGAGTATGAGTTTAGTTCCTTCTATATCTCAGGCTTATGCATTAGGAAATAAAGAAAAAGCTAGAAAAGATACATTAAGTGCTGTAAAAGTTACTTTAATAATAGTACTACCATGTGCATTTGGTATGGCTTCACTTGCTGGACCAATAATGAAATTATTATTCCCTGCAGAGCCTTCAACAGTTGGGACAATACTATTTACACTTACTCCTTGTGTAATATTCCTTGGGTTAATACAGACATTAACAGGAATACTTCAGGGAATGGGTAAAGCTATAGTTCCAGTTATAGCTTTAATAGTTGGTATGACATTTAAAATAACTATAAGTTATACATTAACTGCAATACCATCAATAAACGTACTTGGATCTGCAATGGGTACAGTAACTGCGTATACAGTTGCAGCTATAATAAACATAGCTTTTGTTAAAAAAGCAATGGGTGTAAAATTCTCTAAGAGAGAATTTATAATAAAACCTTTAATAACAGTTATATCAATGTTTGCAGCTGTTAAATTAGCATACTTTGTAACATCTCCTATGCTAGGAAATACAATAGCTACACTACTTTCAATAATAGTTGGTGCTGTAGTATACGTTGTTGTTCTTTTAGGAATAGGTGCTATAACAGTAGAAGAAATAAAAACTATGCCTAAGGGTGATAAAATATATAAAGTACTTAAAAAAGTTAGACTTGTAAAATAAAACGATTATAAATTATAAAGGGTGATAGATTATGATAAATATAGTTGGATTAGGGCCTGGAGATTTATCTCTAATAAGTTATGGCGCTATAGAAGCTCTTAAAAACTCTAAAAAAGTATTTTTAAGAACAGAGAAACATCCTGTAGTAAAAGACCTTGAAAAATTAACTAAATTTGAATCACTAGACCATTTTTACGATGAAAACGACGATTTTGACGATGTTTATAGAAAAATATCAGAGTTTATAGTTGAAGAAGGTAAGAGTGAAGATATTGTTTATGCTGTTCCAGGGCATCCTAGAGTTGCTGAAAAAACAGTAGATATGATTGAAAAATTAGCTAAAGAAAACAATATAGATGTAAATGTTGTGGCTTCAATGAGTTTCGTAGATGCTATGTTTGAAGCCCTAGCATTTGATCCTTCAAATGGATTTAGATTAGTAGATGCATTTGAAATGCAGACATCTTATATAGATACGGATATAAACCTAATAGTTACTCAGGTATATGATGAGTTTATAGCTTCAGAGGTTAAGCTATATCTTATGGATAGATACGATGATGAACAAGAGGTTTATATTGTAAGAGGAGCGGGTATAAAAGGAGAAGAATTCATTAAAAAAGTTAGACTTTGTGAGCTAGATTGGGCTGAAAATGAATTCGATTATTTGACAAGCCTTTATGTTCCTAAGGTAGAAAATAAGAAATACAATACAGTTCACGATTTAGAGCTTATAATGGATAAATTAAGAGCTCCAGATGGATGTGATTGGGATAAGAAACAGACTCATGAATCTCTTAAAAACTCTGTTATTGAAGAAGCTTATGAGCTTTACAACGCTATTGAAAATGACGATATAGATGAAATGATAGAGGAATTAGGTGATGTACTTCTTCAGGTTATATTCCACTGCCAGATTGGTAAGGAAGAGGGAATGTTTGACCTAGGTGAAGTTGCTAATGGAATTTGTACAAAGCTAATAACAAGACATCCACATATATTTGGAGATGCAAATATAAATAGAGATGAGTTTGAAAAAACTTGGGAAGAAATAAAGAAAAAAGAAAAAGGCGAAAGTACAATTACAGAAGGAATAAAAAGAATTCCAGTATATCTTCCAGCTTTAATGAAAGCGGAAAAAGTACAACATAAAGCAGCTTTAGTTGGATTTGATTGGGATGATATATACGATGTATTTTCTAAAGTTGAAGAAGAATATGAAGAGGTTAGAGAAGCATATGAGTTAGATTTTGCAGGATTTATTGCAGATAAATATGCAGGAGAAGATGTTTTAGAAAAAATTAAAGAAGAAAATCTTGAATTGCTTGACGAATACCATACATTGAAGATACAATACATAAAGGAAGAATTGGGAGATTTATTATTCTCTATAGTTAATCTTGCAAGATTCCTTGATGTAGACACTACAGAGGCACTTAATGGAACAATAGATAAGTTTGTGAATAGATTTGGATTTGTAGAAGAAAAGGTAATTGAATCTGGAAAAACTTTTGATGAAATGTCTCTTGAAGAGATGGATAAGTTTTGGGATCAGGCTAAAGAATTAGAAATATAATCAAAAAAATTAAAATAATAGAGATTTATAATAATCGACTAATAAATAATTATAAAAAAATACATTAATAAAGCGTCTATCTATTGCAATTACAAGGTAGCTACGTTATTATTATAGAATAGCCTTTGATTTGAGGTAGTATAAAAAATCTGAATCCTAGAGAAATCTTTTAAGAACTAGGAGAACGATAAATATATAAATAAACTTAGGAGGTAGATACTGTGAATAAAGCTGAATTAGTATCAAAAATGGCAGAAAAAAGTGAGTTAACTAAAAAGGAAGCAGAAGCAGCATTAAATGCTTTTATGGAATCTGTTGAAGAAGCATTAGTTTCAGGGGAAAAAGTACAGTTAGTAGGATTCGGAACTTTCGAAACTAGAGATAGAGCCGCAAGACAGGGAAGAAACCCAAGAAACCCAGAAGAAGTTATAAGTATACCAGCTTCTAAAGCTCCAGTATTCAAAGCTGGAAAAGGATTAAAAGACAAAGTTAATGCATAATAATACGCAATTATAATAGAAAGTGCAGCTTCTGCTGCACTTTTTGCGTATACGGAAAAATAATAGATTTAATTATAGATAAAAGATAATTTGAAAGGATTGATAATATGAGATTAGATAAATTTCTTAAAGTTTCAAGAATAATAAAAAGAAGAACTGTTGCAAAGGAAGCTTGTGACAAAGGAATAGTTAAAATAAATGGAAAAGTAGCTAAATCATCTAGCGAAGTGAATATAGGAGATGAGTTAGAAATAACATTTGGCGAAAAAGTTATGAAGTTTAAAATAAATGAAATAAGAGAACATGTTCTAAAAAATGATGCAAAAGAACTTTATGAACAGATTGACTAATTTGTGAGGTGTAAGAGATTGAAAATAGGTGCTATAGATATAGGAACAAATTCTATGAGGCTTCTTACAGCTGATTTAGTAGATGGAAAGCTAAATGATAGAAAAAAGTATGTAAATACTACTAGAATAGGTCAGGGTGTAGATGAGAATGGATTTATAACTGAAGAAGCTATGAAAAGAAATATAAATGCAATAAAAGAATATCATGATATATGTGTAGAGTATGGATGTGAGAAAATTTACTGCATGGGTACTTCTGCTCTTAGAGATAGTA
The DNA here is from genome assembly GCF_003478825.1 of Peptoclostridium sp. AF21-18. NCBI lineage: Bacteria > Bacillati > Bacillota > Clostridia > Peptostreptococcales > Peptoclostridiaceae > Peptoclostridium > Peptoclostridium sp. AF21-18. Next base: position 26,936 of record NZ_QUGE01000004.1, on the reverse strand, counting down.
AAAATAGAAGTGAGTTTATAAAAAGAGCTAAGGATGAAGCTGGAATAGATGTAAATGTTGTAGATGGAGAGGTAGAAGCTAAATTAGGCTTCTCAGGTGTTGCTAGAGGTATCGATATAGAAGGAGATATACTAGTAATAGACATTGGAGGAGGATCTACAGAGTTTATTTTTGGAAATAAAGACGGAATAAAGAAAAATGTAAGTATAAATATAGGTGCACTTAGACTTACAGAAAAATTCTTGTTAAATGGATACACAGAAATAGCATTTTATGAGATGAGAGAGTTTATAAATAATCAGATAAGCGATATTATCTCATATTTAAAAGAAAATGAAATAGGAGGTGTATGTGGTATTGGAGGGACTATAACATCCCTTTCTGCTGTAAATCAAAATCTTGAAGTGTATTCTATGGAAAAGGTTCATGGAAGTAGGATAACTAAAAAAGAAGTATATAGTATGTTAGACAGATTTGTAGAATGCTCAGATGAAGAAAGAAAGCATATAAACGGGCTACAGCCAAAGAGAGCAGATATAATAGCTGCTGGAACAGAAATCTTAATTTGTATAATGGAAAATCTTTCAAAAGATGAGGTTGTTGTTAGTGAGTATGATAATCTAGAGGGTATTGCATATTCTAATATATTATAAATGCTATACTTAATAAGCTAATATCTGTTAATAAATAGTGGATAAGTTAAAAGTTATCAACAAAATGTGTATAAACATCTTGATAACTTGTTGATAAAGATGAAAAAAATGTTGATAATATATGTTTTAAAAAAGAAATTTTGGGTAAATAAAATAATTAAAGCCTAAAAAATAAAGGAATATTAGTAAAAATAACATGTGGATATGTTGATTGTTTTGTGGATAATATATAATATGCATTATTATAAATAGAATACAATAATTGTAAAAACAAATATATAATTATATATACTATAGTGTGTATTATTTACATATACATATAATCTATATAACGAAATCCTAAAAATATAATTTAGTATTCTAGCAAGATGAATTTTTTACAAAAGTAGATAATAAGATGGTAAAATAAGCATATTGGTGTTAAAATATAAAATGATACCTTGTAATGTATTTAATATTGAAATAGAAATTATTTACCAATGGAGGATGAAAAAATGCAGAGAAAAGTAAGAAAAGCTGTTATACCAGCGGCAGGTCTTGGTACAAGATTCCTTCCTGCAACAAAAGCTCAGCCTAAGGAAATGTTACCTATAGTTGATAAACCAACTCTACAGTATATAATTGAAGAAGCTGTAGCTTCTGGAATAGAAGAAATACTTATAATAACAGGAAGAAATAAAAAATCAATAGAAGACCACTTCGACAAATCTGTTGAACTTGAATTAGAACTTGAAAACAAAGGAAAGACGGAGCTTCTTGAGATAGTTCAGAATATATCTAATATGATAAACATACACTATATAAGACAGAAAGAGCCTAGAGGATTAGGAGACGCTATATACTGTGCTAGACACTTTATAGGAGATGAACCTTTTGCTGTAATGCTAGGTGATGATATAGTAGATAACAAAGTTCCATGCTTAAAACAGCTTATGGACGCATATGACGAATATAGAACTACTATACTAGGAGTACAGAAGGTAGCTAAAGAAGATACTAATAAATACGGTATAATAGATGCCAAATTTATAGAAGATAGAGTGTACAAAGTAAAAGATCTTGTTGAAAAACCAGATTCTGACAAAGCTCCATCTAATATAGCTATACTTGGAAGATACATAATAACTCCAGAAATATTCGATATACTTTCTGATTTACCACCAGGAAAAGGTGATGAAATACAGCTTACAGATGCATTAAAAGAACTATCTAAAAAAGAAGCTATGTATGCATATGATTTTGAAGGTAGAAGATACGATGTTGGTGATAAACTAGGATTCCTTGAAGCAACTGTAGACTTCGCATTAAAAAGAGATGAATTAAAAGATGGATTTATCGATTATTTAAGAGATGTTTGCAAAAAATATGATGAAAGCGCTAAAAAAAGTGTAAAAGCAAATCCTAGTAAATAGCCATATAATTTAAAGTATATATTTATAGATTCTAGAAATAGAAGGTGATAATATTGGCAAAAAAACAAAAGATGATGACAAAGGTAATAGCAATAGGTGCAGCTGGAGTAATGGTACTTACTAGCATAACTGTTCTATTATCGTTAATAGCTGGGCTATAAGTTGGCTATTAGATAGGAGGTTTTAAGTTTGAGTATGAATATGCAGCTAGAATCAAAAACTCTTAGTGAGCTTAGAGAAACTGCGAAAGAAATGGGTATAAAATCAGTTACAAAGTATAAAAAAATAGAATTAATTGAAAAGATACTTGAAAAAGATAGAGAAGAAAATAATTCAAAACAGAATAATAAAGAAAATAAAAGTAATGAGCAAAAGCCAAAAGAGGATTATAAAACACCAGATGAAGAAAAAGAAGATGCTGAAGGTGTTTTAGAAATACTTCCAGACGGATTTGGATTTTTAAGAGGATCTAATTATTTATCTACAGAAAATGATGTATATGTATCTCCATCACAGATAAAAAGATTTAATCTAAAAACTGGAGATAAAGTAATGGGTATAACTAGAAAACCTAAAAGTGGAGAAAGATTTAGAGCACTTATATATGTTAAGACTGTTAATGATGAAAATCCGGAAACATCTAAAAGAAGAACTAATTTTGAGCTACTTACACCGATTTATCCTGAAGAAAAACTTACTCTTGAAACTACGCAGAACAATATAGCTACTAGATTAATAGATCTTATATCTCCTATAGGAAAAGGTCAGAGGGGATTAATAGTTGCTCCTCCTAAGGCTGGTAAAACTGTCCTTTTAAAAAGTATAGCAAATAGTATAACTAAAAATCATCCAGACGTTGAACTTATAGTACTTTTAATAGATGAAAGACCTGAAGAGGTAACAGATATGAGAGAGTCTATAGAAGGTGACGTTATTTACTCTACATTTGACCAGGTTGCTAGCCATCATGTCAAAGTAGCAGAGATGGTACTTAATAGAGCTGAAAGACTTGTTGAGCATGGTAAAGATGTTGTAATACTATTAGACAGTATAACTAGATTAGCGAGAGCATATAATTTAACGATATCTCCAACAGGAAGAACACTTTCTGGTGGTTTAGATCCAGGTGCACTTCATGGACCTAAAAAGTTCTTTGGAGCAGCTAGAAATATAAGACAGGGTGGTTCTCTTACCATACTAGGAACGGCACTTGTTGAAACTGGATCTAGAATGGATGATGTAATATTTGAAGAGTTTAAAGGAACTGGAAATATGGAGCTTCATTTAGATAGAAAACTAGCAGAAAAGAGAATATTCCCTGCAGTTGATATATATAAATCAGGTACTAGAAGAGAAGATTTACTTCTTACAGAAGAAGAAAAATCTACTCTATGGACACTGAGAAGACAAATGAGCAATGAGTCTGTATTAGAAGTTACAGATAAAGTGCTAGAACTATTGAAAAAGACAAAAACAAATAAGGAATTCATAAGTATGTTAAAGTCATTATAAAATCTTCTTGAAACACGTTTCTAATTGTGATATAATAAGGAAGTTGATATTGTAAAAGACAAGTTTACATACTTATTAAAAATAAAGAAAGAGGTGAAACAAATGAAAAAAGATATACAGCCAAACTACAAACCAGTTGAAGTTAGATGTGCATGTGGAAACACTTTCATAGCTGGATCAACTAAGGACGAAATAAGAGTTGAAATATGTTCAGAATGCCACCCATTCTACACTGGAAAACAGAAAAACATAGAAAAAGGTGGAAGAATCGACAAATTCAAAAAAAGATTCAACATGGAATAAGAATAATAGACACATTAGCTATCAGAAGGCAGGTGTTTATATGTTTTCAATTATATTTGAAGATATATAAACATCTGCCTTTATTTTTTTGTTTTTTTGATTTTATATAGCAATTAAAAAACAAAAGTAATAAAAAATAAAATAACTTATGTTATAATACATTAAGACTAGTATAAAAGGGGGGATTTCATGTCTTATAAAGCAGTTGGAGGACAGGCAGTAATCGAAGGTGTTATGATGCAAGGGGAAAAGAAAAAAGCTGTAGCAGTAAGAACACCAGACGGAGAAATAAAAGTAAAAACAGAAAGAATAAATAGTTGGGTTAAAAATAAACATATAGATAAAATACCATTTTTAAGAGGGATGTTTATACTATTTGAAACTATGGTAGATGGTATGAAGAGCCTTAACTATTCTTCAGATATATATATGGAAGAAACTGGGGAAGAGGAAGAAGATGCTATAGACAGATTTATTAAAAAAATGTTTGGAGATAAAGCAAATGACGTTTTAATAATGGTTTCTATGGTTATAGCGGTCATATTATCTGTAGGTCTATTTGTAATGCTCCCTACATTTGCAGGTGGATTTTTTGCTAAATTCATAAATAACGATGTAGCTTTAAATCTTATAGAAGGTGTTATAAGAATACTAATACTATTTGCATATATATATGCTATATCTAAAAACAAAGATATAGAGAGGGTTTACCAGTATCATGGAGCAGAGCATAAGAGTATACATTGCTATGAAAGTGGAAAAGAACTTACGGTTGAAAATGCTAGAGAATTTAAAAGACTACATCCTAGATGTGGTACAAACTTCTTATTTATAGTAATGGCAACTTCTATAATACTATTTGCATTCTTTGGATGGCCAAATCCATTGATGAGGGTGTTAATGAGAATAGTTTGTATACCAGTAGTAGCTGGAATAGCATATGAAATAATAAGACTACTTGGGAAATATGATAATGGTTTTACAAGAATAATAGCCTATCCAGGTATGATGCTACAGTACTTAACTACTAAAGAACCAGATGATGAACAGCTAGAAGTTGCAATAGCTTCATTAAAAGCTGTAATATAAAAGAATTAACTTGTAAAAAATGAAAGGTGATTCGATGACAATAAGAGATATTATTATAAAATATACAGATGAGTTTTCTGAGATAAGCGATAGTTCTAGATTGGATATAGAGGTAATGCTTATGAAGGCTCTTGGAGATGTAGATAAGTTATATTTACATATGAATCTTAATAAAGAGATAGACGAAGAAAAATTAGAGGAAATTGAAAAAATGGCTGAGGAAAGAAAATCAGGCAGACCAATAGCATACATAGTTGGAAATAGAGAGTTTATGGGACTTGATTTCTATGTACAGGAAGGTGTTTTAATTCCTAGGCCAGATACAGAAACATTGGTCGACGAAATTATAAATATTTGTTCAGAAAAAGAATACAAAGAAAAAGATAGAATAGATATATTAGATATTGGAACTGGATCTGGAGCTATAACAGTTAGTCTTGCATACTATATAAAGAATAGTTTTGTAAAATCATTTGATATATCGGATATAGCTCTAGAAATAGGCGCTAAAAACGCAACAAATAATGATGTAGAAGATAGAACTGAGTTTATAAAATCAGATGTATTCTCAGCATTAGAAGGAAGTGAGGAGAAATTGGATATAATCGTGTCTAATCCTCCTTATATAAGAAAAGATGTAATACCAACACTTCACACTCAGGTTAAGGATTACGAGCCCTATAATGCGTTAGAAGGTGGAGAAGATGGATTAGACTTTTACAGAAGTATAACTGAAGGATCTATAAAATACTTAAAAAAAGGTGGAATACTTGCTTATGAAGTAGGACACGACCAGGCAGAAGATGTTTCAAATATAATGAAAAACTGTGGATATGAAAAAATATACACAAAGAAGGATTTACCGGGCATTGATAGAGTTGTTATAGGCACAAAACTGTGATATAATGATAAATTGACGGAATACGAGAATAATTGACGAGGTGAATATATAAATGCTTAAAAAACTAGGTGTATTAGAGGATACATATAAAGATTTAACAGAAAAAATATCTGATCCAGAAATAATAAATGATCAGAAAGTTTGGCAGAAATACATGAAAGAACATGCAGATTTAGAGCCAATCATAATGAAGTACAGAGAATATAAAGCTGTATTAGATAGTATAGCTGAATCAAAAGAAATACTTCAGGAAGAATCAGATGAAGAATTAAGAGAATTAGCTAAAATGGAATTATCTGATATGGAATCAAAAGTAGAACCATTAGAAGAAGAATTAAAAATACTTCTTGTACCAAAGGACCCTAACGATGAAAAGAACGTTATAGTCGAAATCAGAGGTGGAGCTGGTGGAGATGAAGCAGCTCTATTCGCAGGAGACTTATTAAGAATGTACTCAAGATATGCAGAAAGAAAAGGATGGAAGGTATCTATGCTAAGTTCAAATGAAACTGGTGTTGGTGGATACAAAGAGGTTTCATTCATGATAAAAGGTAAAGGTGCATATTCTAGATTAAAATACGAATCAGGAGTTCATAGAGTTCAGAGAATACCGTCTACTGAATCAGGAGGTAGAATACATACTTCTACAGCAACAGTTGCCGTATTACCAGAAGTAGAAGATGTTGAAGTGGAAATAAATGACAATGATATAAGAATAGACGTTTTCAGAGCTTCTGGAAACGGTGGACAGTGTGTCAATACTACTGACTCTGCAGTAAGAATAACACATCTTCCAACAGGAGAAGTTGTATCATGTCAGGACGAAAAATCACAGCTTAAGAATAAAGAAAAAGCTATGAAAGTTTTAAAAGCTAGATTATACGACAGAGCTCTTGCAGACCAGCAGAAAGAAATATCTGCAGAAAGAAAGAGCCAGGTTGGTACAGGAGATAGATCTGAAAGAATAAGAACTTACAACTTCCCTCAGGGAAGAATAAGTGACCACAGAATAAATCTTACTTTATACAAATTAGATTCATTCCTTGATGGTGACATAGACGAAATGATAGATGCTTTAATAACAGTTGACCAGACTGAAAAAATGACTGCTATAAACTAATTTAAAGTATAATTATCATATATCAGATTTAGTATAAAAATGAATGAGAAAGTGTCTTATTATTGAATTGAATTCGAGGATAAGACACTTTTTTAAATACTTTTTAATTGTATTTAGAGAAAAAAGAGGAGGCGCAGGGATTTTGATTTTAAAAATCACTCTAATTGGTTTAATTGTCGGTGTAATCGGCACAGGATTAGGAGGAATTCTCGCTGTATTATTCAATGAAAAGGCTTCAAAATATATGAGCTTTTTTATGGGATTATCAGGAGGAATAATGCTTTCGTTGGTAATGTTTGATTTAATTGAGGAGGCCATCGAGGGAATAGGGATTGTGTATGCGGTTATATTGATATTCTTAGGAGCATTAGCTACAAAAATTCTTAAAGAAAAAGTTAAAATCAATGGAGAAAATGCATCTGGTTATTTAATTCTTACAAGTATAATAATGCATAATTTACCAGAAGGACTTGCAATAGGTACCACTTTTTTAGCAGAACCAAAACGGGGAATTGCTATGGCGGCTGCAATAGGTATGCATAACCTACCAGAAGGGTTAGCTTTAGCACTTGGATTTATATGCAATAAAGCAAGTGGAAAAAGAGCTGTTATAATGTCTATGATTGCCGGACTCCCAATAGCGATTGGATGTTTTATTGGTTCTAGTTTTGGAGAAATTTTTTCCATAATAACAGGAGTATTGCTTTCTATAGCAGCAGGTATGATGATGTATGTTGTTATGGACGAGATGATACCGGAGTCTAAGAGTTTATATACAATAATTGGTGTTATGCTTGGGATTGTTATAGTAAAATCTATAGCTTAGTAGGTAGGAATTAAATCTAAAATCTATAGTCTAGTTATGGAAAATATTGTATATTAGTTATAACTAGATTATAGAAAATAATTTATAAAAAGAAGGTCGGTGGATTTATGGAAACAGTTATAAAAAAAGTAGATGAAAATAATATAGATATAGATATAATAAGAGAAATGGCTGAAAAAATAAGAAATGGAGAAACTGTTATATTTCCAACTGAAACAGTATACGGGCTAGGTGCAAATGCTATGGATGAAGATGCAGCTAAGAAAATCTATTTAGCAAAAGGTCGTCCTAGTGATAATCCACTAATAGTCCATATATCTGATATAGAAGAAGTAGATAAAATAGCGCTTGAAGTTGGTGAAAAGGCTAAAAAAGCTATGGAAAACTTTTGGCCAGGACCACTTACTATAATACTAAAAAAGAAGGAAATTGTTCCAAATGTTACTAGTGGAGGGCTTTCAACAGTAGCAATTAGAATGCCTTCAAATAAAATTGCCAATGCACTTATAAGAGAGTCAAAAACTCAGATAGCAGCTCCATCAGCAAATATATCTGGAAGACCATCTCCAACAAAGGCAGAACACGTTGTTAAAGAGATGAGTGGAAGAGTATCTGGAATAATTATGGGCGGAGATTGTGATTTTGGGCTAGAGTCTACAGTTGTAGATTTTAGCGATGATAAGCCTATGATACTTAGACCGGGGAGTATTACAAAAGAAATGTTAGAAGAGGTACTTGGAGAAGTTAGCATAGACCCATCTTTAAGTAAAAAAGAGGATAATATAAAAGCAAAAGCTCCTGGTATGAAGTATAAACACTACTCACCTAATGCACAGGTATATATAGTAAAAGGTGGAGAAAATAATGTAATTACAAAAATGAATGAATTATCTAGAAAAAATCATGCAGAAAATAAAAAAACAGGAATAATGTGTATGAGTAAAGATGTGGATAAATTTGAATGTGATTATGTTGTAGACTTAGGTAAAGATTACAATGAAGTAGCAGCAAATCTTTTTGATGCCCTTATAAAAATGGATGAAGCAAAAATGGATATAGTTTACTCAGTATGCTTTGAAAATTGTGGAGTAGGACAGGCAATAATGAATAGACTTTTAAAATCTGCTGGGTATAGAATAATAGATGCAGATTAATGAGTATAATATATACTATTTGGCTAGTTTACAATGTACTATAAAATAGATTAATGTTATAATATAATAGATAAGTCCTTAATAGGACGTAAAATGTATAAAAATTTACATCAAGACGGAGGATTTTAAAATGAAAATAGCATTAGCTTGTGACCACGGTGGATACGATTTAAAAATGGCTATAATAGCTCACCTTGAAAAAAGAGGGATAGAAGTAATGGATCTTGGAACTAACAATGCAACAGATTCAGTAAACTACCCAGAATACGGAGAAGCTGCAGCTCTTAAAGTTGCTAACGGAGAAGCTGACTGCGGAATATTAGTATGCGGAACAGGAATAGGTATATCTTTAGCAGCTAACAAAGTTCCTGGAATAAGATGTGCTGTTGTAAGTGATACTTTCTCAGCTAGAATGACTAAAGCTCATAACAATGCAAACATGCTTGCAATGGGTGGAAGAGTAGTTGGACCAGGACTAGCACTTGACATAGTAGATGCATACCTTGATACAGAATTCGAAGGTGGAAGACATCAGACTAGAGTAGATATGTTAATGGATATAGAAAAAAAATACACAAAATAAATCCATTTTGATTTAGAGATAACTACTGCCTTTTTATAATCTTGTATAAAGAGGCAGTTTTTTTATAAATATTTTTGAATAAAAATTGCATAATTAAAATATAAAGTTTCATTATGTAGATATAATAATTGCTTAAAAAGGAGTGTTTTAAGATGAGACCTTCATGGGACGAATATTTTATGGAAATTGCCGAGGTAGTAAAAAAGAGATCTACATGTATAAGAAGACAGGTTGGAGCTATAATTGTAAAAGATAAACAGATACTTACAACAGGATACAACGGAGCTCCAAAAAATTTGGAGCATTGTCAGAATATAGGATGTAAGAGAGAACAGATGCAGATACCTTCTGGAGAAAGACATGAGCTTTGTAGAGCACTACATGCAGAACAAAATGCAATAATACAGGCTGCTTATAATGGTGTTAGTATAAAAGATGCAACACTATACGTAACTACTAGACCTTGTGTTCTATGTGCAAAAATGTGTATAAACGCAGGAATAAAAAAAATAATATACAAGGGAGATTATCCAGACGACCTTTCAACACAGTTATTAGATGAAGCTGGAGTTGAAATGATAAAATATCCTGAGGAATTATAAAAACAAACCCGAAGAATTATAAAAACAAACCCGAAGAATTATTAAAAATAGTTTTTCGGGTTATTTTTTTTTATTATTTTACTATAAGAAAATATTATCAATATCTCTTTTTTGAAGTCGAAATTCAGGAAATTGTTTTTTACAAGCGTTGGAATAACTAGCACTGAAAGATTTTATGTGAAGAAATTTAGAGCAAGACGAATTTAAATTGAAATTTTGTTAAAAGATAAAAATAAGGTTGATAACTTTAAAAAAATATTCTATAATGAGTTAGTTTTTAAAAATATACAAAATACAAAGGTGAAAATCATGCATCTTTCTAATTATTCAGATATTAAGATGATTAAGAAATATAGCTTTATTGTAAAAAATCAATAGTTTAAATTAAAAATAAATAAAAAAATAATTTATTATTTTAAACAAATACATAAAAATAAATAATACACTATGTTACTTATCCTGTTAATAGGGTATAATTGAGTAATATGGATGAAAAAATAATTTCAAAAAGGGGATGTGATCTGATGGATAATATGTTGAAAAATCAGGTTAAAGCAGTGATAAAGGGAATCATAATTTTTGATATAGTTGTTATTATAGCTTTAATGGTTTGTTCAAAGATATCTATAGACAGAGAGACTCTTATAGGTAGCGTTTTAAAGTTAGATAGTGCGGCTGTTCTTGGCCTAATAATAGGAAGTGCAGCCTCAATATTTAACTTTTGTATGCTTGTATCATCAACGGAGAGTTTGGTGAATCAAGCAGGGAAGACTGTAGTCCAATTAAAATTTGCGGGAGGATATTTCTTTAGATTCGCAATATATGCCGTTATCTTATTTATAGGGGCAAAATTGGATTCAGTTAGTATGTTTACTGCAGCGCTTGGACTTTTAAGTACACAAATAGTCTTAATGTTGCAGAAGATATCAGCTATTTTTACGAGAAAGGAGGCATAGCTAGATGAATACACAGGCGAGATGGTTGGTAAATATTAATGGATTTAGGCTCAGCGAAACAGTTATAGTAAGTTGGATTATAATAGCAGGTCTTGCTATAGCATCGTATCTTCTAACAAGAAATTTAAAGAAGGTACCAGAGAGTAAAGTTCAGGTATTCCTCGAATATGCTGTTCTCAAACTTTATAACTTAGTCGAGACAACAATGGGGAAAGAATTGGTAGAAAGAATACCAAATATAGTTCCTTATATAGGGAGTTTATTCTTATTCTTCTTGTGTTCGAACCTAGTTCCGTTAATCGGTTTGAGGTCGCCTACAGTCGATTTAGATACTACATTAGCATTATCTACAATAACAGTAATACTTATATATTCAGTATCTATTAGATTTAATGGTGGCGCAGTGTTCAAAGACATGATTGAACCGACACCGGTACTATTACCAATAAACTTAGTTGGAGAAATAGCTAGACCTATTTCATTAAGTTTCCGTCCATTTGGTAATATAATGGGTGGTACGCTTATAATGATGCTATTCTATAAGCTTATGGCGTATATTTCAGAATTGATTCCTGGAGTTAAAATACCTTTTGCACAGTTTTTAATTCCGGTACCACTTCATCTATACTTTGATATATTTGCAGGTTCTATACAGGCATTTATATTTATAATGCTTACAATGGTATTTATAAGCAACTCAGTAGACATTAGTCTATTAAAGAAAAGAGAAGCTAGAAAATTAGAAAAGAAAAAATTAAAAAATGCTTAGTATTTTATAACTTAGAAACGATGCTAAGTTTATAGAGTAGAGTGTGTAAAATAAAAATATAGTAAAAATTAAAATAAATTAAATTAAAAAAATATTAAATGGCAAGAGGCCAAAGGAGGAAATTATTATGGATATGGCTACAGCAATAGCAGTTGCAGGATCAGCAATAGGAGCAGGATTAGCAGTATTTACAGGTGTAGGAGCAGGTGTAGGACAGGGTTACGCAGCAGGTAAACTAGCAGAAGCAGTTGGTAACCAGCCAGAAGCAAAAAGTGAAGTAATGTCTTCATTTATAGTTGGGGCTGCCATAGCAGAATCTACAGCAATATACGGACTTATAATAGCGATAATTCTTATATTCGTTAACCCTTGGATATAAGCTAAAAGAGCGTTATTAACTGTGAGTTTATTTTCACAGATTGGGAGGTATAAAGCATGGAATTAAAACCGTTAATTACATTAACATATGAGTACTTTTTCCAGCTAGCCAATGCGGTTGTAATCTTCCTTATACTTAAACATCTATTATTTAAACCAGTTATGGCTGTTATCAAAGCTAGAGAAGAAGATATAGCTATGGATATACAGGAAGGTAAAAAGATAAAAGCAGAAGGGGAAGCTTTCAAGAAAGAATACGAAGAAAAAGTTGGAAAAGCAGAAGAAGAAGGAAGAAATATAATAAATTCAGCAGTAGAAGCGGCAAAAGAAAAATCATATATGATTAAAGACGATGCCAAGAAAGATGCTGAGATGATAAAGGAAAGAGCAAAACGAGAAATAGAGGAAGAAAGAATCCGGGCTATGAACGATATGAAGGACGAGATGTCAGATCTTGTTATCCTTGCAGCATCTAAAATTATAGAAAAAGAAATAGACAAGGATAAACATAAAGAACTGATAGACGAATTTATAGATAGAACAGGAGACGTAGTATGATAGATGAATCAGCTCCAATATACGCAAAAGCTATGTTTGATGTAGCTGAGGAAACTGAAACTACAGACGAGGTTTTAGCCCAGTTTTCAGAGGTTGTAAAAACTATCAAAGAAAATAAGGATCTTTCGGATGTATTAAAAACACCTTTTATATTAGCCGACGATAAAAAGGCTATTCTCGAAAAAATCTTTTCTGATACAACTGATATATACCTTATAAATTTCTTAAAGGTTCTAATAGATAGAAAAAAAATTAGATATATAGATGATGTATACCACAGATTTGTTAAATTAGTAAATGACAAGAAAACTCTAGAAAAAGGTACAGTCTACAGTGTAGTTCCATTATCTGATAAAGAGATAAAAGAGCTAGAAACTAAGATGTCTAAGAAATTTAGTAGAGTTGTAAAATTAGAAAATAAAATAGACAAGTCCTTAATGGGAGGAGTCTTTATAAAGATTGGAAATAAAGAAATAGACGGTACTGTAAGAAGTAGAATAAACGGACTTAAAAAAGAACTGTCTAAAATGATATAAGGAAACGGCGGTGAGAATATGGGTTTAAATCCTGAAGAAATAAGTTCGATAATCAGACGGCAGATAAAAGACTACGATAACAGAGTCGAGCTATCTGATACAGGAAAAATATTCAACGTAGGTGACAATATAGCGAGTATTTACGGACTTGATGATGTAATGGCTGGCGAACTTCTTGAATTCCCAGGTGAAGTATATGGGATGGCTCTAAATCTAGAGAAAGAAACTGTCGGGGCAGTTCTTCTTGGAGATGAAGAGGGAATAAAAGAAGATGACATAGTTAAAAGAACTGGAAAAATAGTTGAAGTTCCAGTAGGAGATGCTCTAATAGGTAGAGTTGTGGATCCTCTAGGTAACCCAATAGATGGAAGAGGAAGTATAAAAACTGATAAAACAAGACCTATAGAAGCAGAGGCTCCAGGAATAATGGATAGAAGATCTGTATATCAGCCTCTTCAGACTGGTATAAAGGCGATAGATGCAATGGTTCCAATAGGTAAAGGACAGAGGGAACTTGTAATAGGTGATAAACAGACAGGTAAAACATCTATACTTACTGATACAATACTTAACCAGAAAGGTAAAGATATAATCTGTATATATGTTGCTATAGGACAGAAAAAATCTACTGTTGCGCAGTTAGTTAGCTCACTAAGAGATTACGGGGCAATGGACTATACAATAGTAGTATCTGCTACAGCATCAGAATCAGCTCCACTTCAGTACTTAGCACCATATGCAGGTACTGCAATGGGTGAAGAATTCATGTATCAGGGAAAAGATGTCTTAATAATATACGATGATTTAAGTAAACACGCGGTTGCTTACAGAGAAATGTCTTTATTATTAAGAAGACCACCAGGACGTGAAGCTTATCCTGGGGATGTATTCTATCTTCATTCAAGACTTCTTGAAAGATCTGCAAAACTTTCAGATGAACTTGGTGGAGGATCAATGACTGCAATACCAGTCATAGAAACTCAGGAAGGTGACGTTTCTTCATACATACCAACAAACGTAATATCTATAACAGATGGACAGATATATCTTCAGCCTGAATTATTCCACTCAGGAATAAGACCAGCGGTTGACCCTGGTATATCAGTTTCGAGAGTTGGTGGGGCAGCCCAGATAAAATCTATGAAGAAATTAGCATCAGAATTAAAACTAGCTTATTCTCAGTATAGAGAGTTAGCTGCGTTCTCTCAGTTCGGTTCAGACTTAGATGCAGATACTAAGGCTAGACTAGAACAGGGTGAAAGAATAGTAGAAATACTAAAACAGGATGAACACAACCCATTACCAGTTGAAGAACAGGTAGTGACAGTTTACTCTGTACTTAATGGATTATTTGACAACGTAGAGATAAATGAAATACATAATTTTGAAAAAGAATTATGTTTCTATATAAGAAAAAATAAACCAAGTATATACGAAAAAATTCTTAATGGAGAAGACTACGGAAAAGAACTCACTGAATTAGTAGAAAACTTTAAAAAAGAGGTGAGATAAATGGCGGGAGTCGGAACTAAAGAGATAAAGAGAAGAAAGGCAAGTATAGAAAGTACTAGACAGATAACTAGTGCGATGAACCTTGTTTCTTCTTCTAAATTGATGAAAGCTAGAGAAAAAGCAGAAAGATCAAAACCATATGCGTATGAATTATACGATATGATGATTAGAACTGGTGCAGATGTAAAATCATCTTGTAAAGAATTTGTCGAAAAAAGAGAAGTTAAAAGAAGATGTTTTATAGCTGTTGCAGGGGATAGAGGTCTTGCTGGTGGATACAATGTAAATATCTTCAAATCTGTAATGGAACTGCGGAATCCAGAAAAGGATATGGTTGTTCCAGTTGGTAAAAAGGCTTGCGAGTACTTTACTAAAAAAGGATTTGAAATACCTTTTAAAATAGAAAGCGCAGAACACTGTGCATTTGATGAGATGCATGAGATAACTCAAAATCTTATACAATTATACGAAGATAAAGAAATTGACGAGATATATTTTATATATACAAAATTTAGATCAGCTCTTATACAGACAGTAAGAGAAAAAAGACTATTCCCAGTAGAACTTGAAATGCTTAAACAGGATGAGAAAAAATTAGATGAAAGAGAAAAAAGAAAAAATCCTAAGAAGGTAGAGCCAAGAAGACAGTATCTTCCTTCTGCAGAAGTTATTTTCAAAAGATTAATTTCAGAATATACAGCATCTCAGGTGTACAATGGAATTAGAGAGTCCTTTGCATCTGAACAAGCTTCTAGAAGAAATGCAATGCAGTCAGCAACAGAAAGTGCAGATGAAATGCTAAACAAACTAGAAGTAGAGTACAATAGAGCAAGACAGTCATCTATAACACGGGAAATAACAGAAATAGCCGGTGGAGCAGAGGCTCTTAAATAAGGAGGTCATAATCAGATGGCAAATAAAGGTAAAGTAGTGCAGATAATAGGTGCCGTTATAGACGTTAAGTTTAATAGCGGTAGAGAACTTCCAAACCTATTTAATGCAATTGAAATAGAAATGAAAGATGGCCATAAAGTTGTAGCAGAGGTTACACAGCACATCGGTGATGATATTGCTAGATGTATATCTATGAATGCTACAGATGGTATGGTAAGAGGAGCAACAGCTATAGATACAGGTGCTCCAATAAGTGTGCCAGTAGGTAAAGAAACTTTAGGAAGAGTATTCAACGTATTAGGAAATGCAGTTGATAGAAAAGGGGAACTTGAAGGTGTAAAAAGAATGCCTATACACAGACAGTCTCCAGATTTCGACGAATTAGAAACACATGCAGAAATACTTGAAACAGGAATAAAAGTAGTAGACCTTTTAGCTCCATATCTAAAAGGTGGTAAAATAGGTCTATTTGGTGGTGCTGGTGTTGGTAAAACAGTACTAATACAGGAGCTTATAAACAATATAGCTAAGCAGCACGGTGGTATATCAGTATTCTCAGGTGTTGGAGAAAGAACAAGAGAAGGTAACGACTTATACCAGGAAATGACTGAATCAGGAGTTATAGAAAAAACTGCGATGGTATTTGGTCAGATGAATGAGCCACCTGGAGCCAGAATGAGAGTTGCATTAACTGGGCTTACAATGGCAGAACATTTCAGAGATGAAGAACATCAGGATGTGCTTTTATTCATAGATAATATATTCAGATTTACTCAGGCAGGTTCAGAAGTTTCAGCACTTCTAGGACGTATGCCTTCAGCAGTTGGTTACCAGCCAACACTAGCTACAGAAATGGGTGCCCTACAGGAAAGAATAACATCTACAAAAGATGGTTCTATAACATCAGTTCAGGCAGTATACGTGCCAGCCGATGACCTTACTGACCCAGCTCCAGCTACAACATTCTCACATCTAGATGCTAAGACAGTTCTTTCAAGACAGATATCTTCTCAGGGTATATATCCTGCAGTTGATCCACTTGAATCAACATCAAGAGTACTAGATCCTAAAATAGTTGGAGAAGAACATTACAAAACAGCTAGGGAAGTTCAGTCTATACTTCAGAGATATAGAGAGCTTCAGGATATAATAGCGATATTAGGTATGGATGAATTATCAGATGAAGATAAATTAACTGTTGCAAGAGCTAGAAAGATACAGAAATTCCTTTCTCAGCCGTTTGCTGTTGCTGAACAGTTTACTGGAAAAGAAGGTAAATATGTTCCAATAAAAGAAACAGTTAGAGGATTCAGAGAAATATTAGATGGAAAACACGACAATGTTCCTGAATCAGCATTCTTATTTGCTGGAACAATAGATGATGTAACTGCTAGAGTGCAGAATGCATAGTAAAATCTAGTCAGTGAAGGCAGGTGGAATAATGGAAAATTCATTACATTTAAAAATAATTACTCCAAACAAAACTTTCTATGACGGAGATATTGATTCTGTTATAGTAAAAACAACTGGAGGAGAAAGACAGATTTTAAAAAATAGACGTCCATTTTCGGCTGAAATAATTGAAGGAAATATAAAAATAAAATCAGAAAAATCTACTGAGCTAGTATTTTCTACAGGTGGATTTATAAGTTCTGAATATGAAAATGTAGTAATTCTTACAAAAATGGCTAAAAATGTAGATTAGAATAAAATAAACTGGTATTAAAAATTCGTTTAAAAAATGAATATTTTAATACCGGTTTTTATTTTTTTAACTATGAAAACGATTTTAAACAATTTTAAAAGTTAAGTTTGGAAAATGGAAATCAATCTAAATATAATAGTTTTTTAATATTGATTACTTTAAAAAAAGTCAGAAAAAAGTAACAAAAAGATAACAAAAAACTTGATTATTGGATATGCAATGTTATATAATAAAAAAGTAGCGACTCATAGAAAAAATATATACCTAGATGTCGCTATTTAATAAGAAAAGCAAACGCTTTTACAAAATAAATATAGGAGGATTTCAGAAATGGGAAATGATTCAGTAAAACACCCTAAAGGGTTATACGCTTGTGGATTAGTATTCACTTGTGAAAGATTCGCATACTACGGATCAAAATCGCTATTATTATTATTCTTAGCTACAGCCGTTGCTGAAGGTGGTCTTGGATTAGATGCTAAAGATGCAGCAGTAATCGGGGCTAACTTAATGGCTTTCACTTACCTAGCACCAGTTATAGGTGGGGTAATATCAGACAGATGGTTAGGAGCTAGATACTGTGTTGTTATAGGTGCTCTTATAATGGCAGGTGGATGGTTCATAGGATACTTTGCAACATCTGTTATGCACGTTCATGCATTAATCGCAGTAGTTTCAATAGGAACAGGTCTATTCAAAAACCAGTTAAATGCAATGGTTGGGGAATTATATACAGATAATGCTCAGAAAGACTCTGCGTTCTCTATATTATATTCATTCGTAAATGTTGGTTCATTCTTCGGATCTTTAATATTAGGATACTTATGTGCTAATACATTTGCTACAACTGTAGACGGAAACTTAGTTCAGGGATTCCAGAAATGTTTCGGTTTATCAGGAGTAATGATGTTAGTAGCTACAGTAGTTTCAGTTTTAGGATGGAGAGTATTAGGTGACGCTGGTAAATTACCACAGAAAATGCTTAGCAATGGTGATGAAGAGAAAAAAGTTCTTTCAGCTGAAGAAGCTAACAGAGCTTTAACTCCAGAAGAAAAGAAAAGAGTTATAGCAATAGTTATAATATCTGCATTCACTATAATATTCTGGACAGCTTACTATCAGGCATCTACTTCAGTTCTTCTTTACATGAACACTTATGTAAACATGAACATAGGTAGCTTCCCAATACCACCAGTATGGATAGAAACTACTCTTAACGGATTACTTTGTATATTACTTGGACCTGTTATGGCTGCTATATGGACTAAATTATCTAAGAGACCTCAGGGTGACTTAACTATGATCCAGAAAGTTTCTTTAGGATTCATATTCCTAGGTGTAGCATTCGTATTCATGATAGGTGCAGAATTCACAAGAGGAGTTGGCGCTCCAGAAACTGCTAAAGCTTCAGTTGCTTGGTTAATGGGATTCACAGTATTCCAGACTATAGGTGAAATGTGCTTCTCTCCACTAGGAAACTCAATGGTTTCTAAACATGCTCCAGCTAAATACTTAACAGTATTAATGGGTGTTTGGACATTAGCAACATTCGCTGCTTCTAAAGCATCAGGATACGTTCAGGGTATAATGGAATCAATGGGTATGATGCAGGTATTCATAGCTATACCAGTTATACTAATAGTATCAGCTGTATTACTTCTTGTATTCGATAAAAAACTTGAAGCAATGCTTACAGCAGGACAGAAATAATCTTTGGATTATAATTGAGATTGAAAAATTTAAAGTTTATATAATGAAAACTGTCACACATTTGTGTGACAGTTTTTTTATGTATAAATATAAAATAAGAAATAGCTCATTATAAAAAGTAAAATAAATCTCCTTTGAATAATAAAATTTACAGAATATTAGAATATAAAATATATAAATATTTTTAATGAAAAGTTAAGAATTATATGTTATTATATTCATTGTATCAAAAAAGGGGGTTATTTGATTGAAGAAAAAAAGTAATGAAAAGAGTAAATTTATAGAAAAAATTAAACATAATACATTTAGATTTTTAGCGATGATGGGATTTATAATGGCATATATGGCTATTTTTGGTGAAGAAAATACACTACCTGGAGTTGCAATATATGTTGGAATAATGATGTTCCCTAAGATGAATACAGGTATAAAGCTTTACGATATGCTTATTATGATAGCTATACTATTTTTAGGATCTGGTATAGTTGCTCAAATTGGAGTGATCTCTCCATGGCTTGCATTACCACTTAATATTATATATATATTTATAACGATGATAGTAACTACGGAGCCAGCTCCATACAGAATGAATATGGTATTTTTATTACCTCTTTTATTCTGTCAATCTGTCCCAGTAACTATTGACCTATTCCCTAAAAGAATGCTTGGTATGTTAATAGCAACAGTTATAACTGTTGTAGTTACATATATTGAGTGGAAAAAAAGAGGTTATGGAAAAGAGGGAAGAACATTAAAAGAGCAGATAAAAGAAGGTATGAAATATATAGATGTATCTGCAAGAATGGCGATTGGAGTTTCATTAGCTATACTTATAGCTGCACTTATGAATTCTGCAAAACCATTATGGATTAGTATAGTTGTAATGTCTTTAACTCAGATAGATACAAGTGATATGGTAGATAGAATAAAATACAGAACTACAGCAACAGTGTGTGGAATATTCTTCTTCTCAATAGTATTTGGATATATATTCCCTGTCGAGTATGCAGCTGTTCTAGTAATGATACTTGGATATGTTGGGTTCTTTATAGATAAATACAAGTATAAACAGTTTATAAACTTCATATCATCAATAAATGCATCACTGATAATATTTAATGCAGAAACTGCTATGGTAAATAGATTTGTAGGTTTATTTATTGGGATAGCGATAGTACTTGTATTACATATAATAAGTAGTGGTACAAAATTATTATTAGAAAAAATAAGTGATAAAGAAATTGATTTAATTGACGTAGAATATTAAAAAATAAATATAAAAAAACGAAAAAGAGCTCAATTATCCTCTAAAAAAGTATTTACTAAAAGAGGAAATTTAGCTCTTTTTTTTATTCACTTAATTTATTTATTACGTTTAAATGCATTCTAAACATTGTAAGTGGGATGTAGTGTTTAGTGGAAATTATTACATTTCCATTGCTGTTATAAAGTGTTTCTAGTATAAGTATGAACATTTCATCGTGTGAAAGTTCGTATTTTATAGCTGTAAAGTTACCTGTAGTAGTAAAACTAAGTTCACAACTGCTTTTAGAAGCAATAGAATAAATCCTATCTTCCATAAAATCTTTTAGGTTATTTATATCATTTAAATCTACATCGTACTCAGAAATAGTTTCTATAGGGATAAAACTAAGAGAATAGCCTTTAGTTACACCATCAAATTTATACCATCTATCAGATATAACAACTGCGGCAGTTTTTCTTTCTAAGTTCTTTGATATTGCATCGGTTGCAGGCTCTATTCTAAATTCTATTTCTAAGTCATCTATCTCATCATTGTAACAAGCATAGAAAGGATGCTGAAGCTTTTCCATTCCAAAATTCTTGCTTATAGGGTGAAGCTCTTTGATATAATTTCCCTTACCCTGAATATTAGAAATAAGTCCGTCCTCTTGTAAGAGTGCAAGAGCTCTTCTAAGTGTCATCCTACTAACGCCCATCTGTTCAGCTAGATTTGGCTCTGATGGAAGTTTTGATCCTGGAGGATAAACACCGTCCTGTATTTTTTTAAATAATTGATCGTAAACTTTGACATGTTTTAATTTTTTTTGTTTTTCAGATGAAATCTCTGGTATCATTTTCCTCCCCCTATCCATTAAATTATACAAGTTGTATTATAAGTTTCAAACTCTGTATTGTCAATAGATAAGAAAGTTATGAGAAATAGTAAGAATAGAAATGTATTATAAAAATTAGACAGGTAGACAACTTGTCTAATTGTAAAATGGTCAAAAAAGTATAAAATACACATAAAAATGTAAGGAAAAGGTTATATTTTAATAAAAAATTGCTAAAAAAATACAGAAAACGTATTGCAGACTAGACAAGTATATGATATTATACAACTAAAGACAGAGAGTTATATAAAAAGACAAATAATTATACAAATGATTGATGAAGAATAAAAATAACTCTAAGAAAGAAATAATTACAAATAATAAATTAAAAAAATAAAATTCATAATGAAAAAGGAGAGAACAATTATGCAGAATTATTCAGGAGAAGTTGGATTACAGTATCATTTACAGATAAGACCAGGAGATGTTGGACGTTACGTTATACTTCCAGGAGATCCTAAAAGATGTGAAAAAATAGCAAAACATTTCGATAACGCAGTACTAGTTGCTGATAGTAGAGAATATGTTACATATACAGGATACCTTGATGGAGAAAAAGTAAGTGTTACATCAACAGGTATAGGTGGTCCATCAGCATCAATAGCAATGGAAGAACTTAGACTTTGTGGTGCGGATACATTTGTAAGAGTTGGTACTTGCGGTGGAATAGATATAGATGTAAAAGGTGGAGATATAGTAGTAGCTACAGGTGCTATAAGAATGGAAGGTACTTCAAGAGAATACGCTCCAATAGAATTCCCAGCAGTTGCTGACTTAGAAGTAACTAATGCTTTAGTTGCAGCAGCTAAAAAATTAGGATATACATATCATGCAGGAGTTGTTCAGTGTAAAGATGCATTCTACGGACAGCATGAACCAGAAAGAATGCCAGTTAGTTATGAACTTTTAAATAAATGGGAAGCTTGGAAAAGATTAGGATGTAAAGCTTCAGAAATGGAATCAGCTGCATTATTTATAGCAGCAAGTCATTTAGGTGTTCGTTGTGGATCTAACTTCTTAGTTGTAGGAAACCAGGAAAGAAACGCAGCTGGATTAGAAAACCCAATAGTACACGATACAGAAAGTGCTATAAAAGTTGGAGTAGAAGCACTTCGTATATTAATAAAAGAAGATAGAGAAAACAATAAATAGGCTGATTTTCAGTAAATAGAGGAGAACAAACGGATGAAAGCAATATTAAATTTACTGGGAATCGTAGTAGTACTAGGAATACTTTGGTTAATATCTTGGAAAAGAAAAGACGTATCATTCAAAATGCTTTTAAAAGGTATGATAGCTCAGTTTATCATAGCTTTAATACTTGTAAAAGTTCCAGCAGGTAGAATGGTAGTTTCAAAAATATCTGACGCTGTAACAGGAGTTATAAACTGTGGTTCAAATGGATTATCTTTCGTATTTGGTTCACTAGCAGATAGTTCAGCACCAACAGGTATGATATTCGCTGTACAGGTACTAGGAAACATAGTGTTCTTATCAGCACTTGTAAGTTTACTTTACTATATAGGTGTACTTAACTTTGTAGTTAAATGGATAGGAAAAGCAGTTGGTTGGATAATGGGAAGCTCAGAAGTTGAAAGTTTCGTAGCAGTTGCTAATATGTTCTTAGGTCAGACAGACAGTCCAATATTAATAAGTAAGTATTTGAATAAAATGACAGACAGTGAAATCATGGTCGTACTAGTATCTGGAATGGGAAGTATGTCAGTTTCAATATTAGGTGGATATACAGCGCTTGGAATTCCAATGGAATATCTATTAATAGCGAGTGCACTAGTTCCAATAGGAAGTATAATGGTTTCAAAAATAATATTCCCTCAGACAGAAGAAGTTCACGAAGTTGGGGATATAAAAATGGATAACAAAGGTAACAATGCAAACGTAATAGAAGCTGTTTCTGAAGGTGCAGTAACTGGTATGCAGATGGCATTATCAATGGGAGCTTCTCTAATAGCAATGGTTGCATTAGTTGCATTAATAAATAAAGGTTTAGGTGTATTTGGAATAAGTCTTGAACAGATTTTCTCTTATGTATTTGCACCATTTGGAGCACTTATGGGATTAGATCCATCAGAAATACTAATGGAAGGAAATCTTTTAGGAAGCAAACTTGTAATAAACGAATTCGTAGCATTTGAACAGTTAGGTAAAATAATATCAAGTATGGATCCAAGAACTGCAATAATGGCTACAATATCACTTTGTGGATTTGCTAACTTCTCAAGCTTAGGTATATGTGTATCTGGTATAGGTATACTTTGCCCAGAGAAAAAAAGCACACTAGCTAGATTAGTTTTCAGAGCTATGATAGGTGGGGTTGCAGTAAGTTTACTAAGTGCAATGACAGTAGGATTTATAATGCTATTCTAATTGGATGAAAAATAAACTATAATAGTAGTAAACAAAATTATAAAAGCAATAAATATAAAAGGGGTGAATGTAAAATGAGTAAATATAAACGTATATTTGTCGTCGTAGTAGATTCACTTGGAATAGGAGAAATGGCAGATGCAGCTAAATATGGAGATAGTGGAGCAGATACTCTAGGTCATATAGTTGAACATGAAGGAACAAATATGCCTAATCTTCATAAACTTGGTATAGCCAATCTTAAAGAATTAAAAGGACTAGCTCCTGTAGAAAATCCAATTGGAAAATACATGGCTCTAAATGAAAAAAGTGTAGGAAAAGACACTATGACAGGACATTGGGAAATGATGGGATTAAATGTTGAAAAACCATTTAAGACATTTACAGAAACAGGATTTCCAGATGAACTTATAGAAGAGCTTGAAAAAAGATGTGGTAGAAAAATAATTGGTAACAAAAGTGCAAGTGGGACAGCGATAATAGAGGAATTAGGAGAAGAAGAAATAGAAAAAGGTCACCTAATTGTATACACTTCAGCGGACTCTGTATTACAGATATGCGGTAATGAAGAAACAATGGGTCTTGAAAATCTTTATAAATACTGTGAAATAGCTAGAGAACTTACATTAAAAGATGAATGGAAAGTTGGTAGAGTAATAGCTAGACCATATATAGGTATGAAAAAAGGAGAATTTAAAAGAACTTCTAATAGACACGACTATGCGCTAAAACCATTTGGAAAAACAGTTTTAAATCAGTTAAAAGACAACGGATATGATGTAATATCTGTTGGTAAAATAAATGATATATTTGATGGAGAAGGAATAACTGAGTCAAATCGTTCAAAATCATCTGTTCAGGGAATGGAACAGACTATAGAAATAGCGGATAGAGATTTTAATGGGCTTTGCTTTGTAAATCTAGTTGATTTTGATGCATTATGGGGACATAGAAGAAATCCAAAAGGATATAGTGAAGAGATAGAAAGATTTGATGAAAAGTTAGGAGAACTTTTAAAACATCTAAATGAAGAGGACTTACTTATAGTAACAGCAGACCATGGTAATGACCCTACATTTAAAGGTACTGACCATACAAGAGAAAGAGTTCCATTTATAGCATATTCACCAGTGTTCGAAAATGGTGGAAAAATGGAAGATGCAAGTACATTTGCTGTAATTGGAGCAACTATAGCAGATAACTTTGGTGTAGAAATGCCTGAAAATACTATAGGATACTCAGTATTAGACAATCTTTAGAGGTTAGAGGAAAATCTAAAGAAAATAAAAAAGGAGAATAAAATGGAACAGAGCAAAATAATAAACATGGTAGACCACACTTTATTAAAACAGACATCAACATGGGAACAGATAAAAGAACTATGTGATCAGGGAATGGATAAAAATGCAGCTTCTGTATGCATACCTCCATACTTTGTAAAAGCAGCAAAAGAATATACAGAAGGTAAATTACCTATATGTACAGTAATAGGGTTCCCTAATGGAAATATGACTACAGCTGTAAAAGTATTCGAAACTGAAGATGCTGTTAAAAACGGTGCTGATGAAATAGACATGGTAATAAACATAGGTCTAGTTAAAGAAGGAAAATATGACGAAGTGCTAAAAGAAATAAATGAAATAAAAGCAGCTTGTCATGGAAAATTATTAAAAGTAATAATAGAAACTTGCCTTCTAACAGAAGAAGAAAAAATAAAAATGTGTGAAGTAGTTACAAAATCAGATGCAGAATATATAAAAACATCTACTGGTTTCTCAACTGGAGGAGCTACAATAGAAGATATAAAATTAATGAAAAAATATTGTGGATCTGATTTAAAAATAAAAGCTGCAGGTGGAATAAAATCTTTTGAAGATGCAGAAGAATTTATAAAAGCTGGAGCAGACAGACTAGGAACAAGTAGACTAGTAAAATAATAAAAGTAATTAGTAGTAAAATAAATAAGTTGATAAAAATTCCAAAATGATAATAAAATTCCAAAATAAGTGTAAATAATTTAAATTAAAAAGAATGTAGTAAAAGTGATATCGCCAATATCATAAAAGTTAACCAACCTTATAAAATTATAAAAGATAAAATTAGAAAAGCAGGACATCCAGTAAGAGGGGTGTCCTGCTTTTTTGTATACAATGAGAAAATAAGAAATGAAAAGAATGAAAAATAAAAATATTTAATTAATTTCATATAAATAAAGGATATAGTTAAGTTTTGTAGTATAATTATATTATAGAAATAATTAATATTAAAAATTTAAAGAGCCAAAGTAGGAATGATATGGAAATATTTGGAATAGGTACAGATATAATAGAAATAAGCAGAATAAAGAAGAGTCTTGAAAGTGATAGATTTTTAAGAAGAATTTTTACTGATAATGAAATAGAATACTTTGAAAGTAGGGGAATGAAGCGGGAAAGTGTAGCTGCTACATTTTCAGCGAAAGAAGCGATAAGTAAGGCAGTTGGTACAGGTATAAGAGGATTTAACTTCAATGATATAGAAGTGCTGAGGGATGAAAAAGGCAGACCCTATGTAATCGCACATGGAAATTTTAAAAAGCTCTGTTCAGATAATAATATCTGTGAGATAAAAGTATCACTATCACATTGCAGAGAATATGCTGTTGCGAATGCTATGGCTATAACAAGGAGTGAAGAGGTATGATGAATGATTTAAAAGCGAAAGAAATAATGACAGTTGATGTTAAGACAGTAAAAAAAGACGATACAGTATCTGATGTAGCAAAAATGCTTATCCAGGATAAGATAGGTGGGCTTCCTGTTGTCGATGAAGATAATAAAGTTATAGGCATAATTTCTGAGACAGACATACTTAAAAAGGAAAAATACATAGAACCACCTCGGGTAATAAATTTCCTACAGGGATTAATATTCCTTGACGATATGAAAAATCTTGAAAAAGATTTAAAGAGAATTGCTGCATATAAAGTAGAAGATCTTATGACAGAAGATATAGTTACTGTTCATGAAGATGATAAGTTTGACGATGTAGCAAATGTTATGATTAAGAAGTCTATAAATAGAGTTCCAGTTGTTGATGATGATGGAAAGATTAAGGGAATTATTTGTAGATACGATATAATAAAATCTCTTTACGGAGATAAATAATGTATGAAAAATGCTGTTGCAAATTTTGCAACAGCTATTTTTTTAATTACAAGGATATTATAATACTTCAAATTCTGTGGAAAACCTGTGT
>NZ_QUGE01000039.1:0-10977 GCF_003478825.1 Peptoclostridium sp. AF21-18 | reverse complement strand
GAATTTTTAAAAGTAGCATAAAAATATCCAGCAAGGAAAATACCTTGCTGGATAATAAATTTAACTTTTATTTATTTTGACAGTCCACTCTACGGGTAGCAGTTCAGAACTAGCTTGTAAAGATGCAAGTCCAAAAATAATTGCATAGAGCATTAACAACAAATAATTGTCACCTCTAGATTGAAGAGAATCCATTTGCATAGCAAGAGTCATAAAAATAGCCAATACACAAATAATTATATTATCGATAAAAATACTTTTACTTCTAGTAATATAGTAGCTTGAACCTTTTCTGATGTTACTCATTTGATTTTCCCTCCTTTATGAAGATCTCTTCCAATGATTGACCTTGTATTTCACAAATATCTTTATTAAATAATAGTTTTCCATTCTTAATCATAGATATATCATCAGCACATTTTTCAATTTCACTAAGGTCATGTGATGTGATAATAATAGTTTTTCCATTAGATTTCAAGTTCTCAATTAGTTTTCTAATTTCTATCCTAGATATAGGATCAACGCCCGATGTTGGTTCATCCATTATTATAATATCTCGTTCCATTAAGATAACAATTAGTAGTGATAACTTTCTTTTCATACCTTTAGAATAGTTGCTAACACGTTTACTTAAATGTTCTGTTAATCCTAGTTGTGAAGAATAACTATTTAGGGATTTGTCTATATTAAAATTAAAGTACTTACCAAAGATTTTGATATTTTCTATACCTGTTTTTTCATCATATAAATAGTCATTTTCAAGTTGCATTGCATATTTTCCATTAATATTAATATTTCCTTCATTTGGTTGATATATACCAGTAATTAATCGTAGCAGAGTGGTTTTACCAGAACCATTTGGACCAATAATAGCATGAATAGTATTAGCTTTTATATTCAAATCAAAACTATCAAAGAATACTCTGTTATTAAAAGTCTTTTTTAAATTTATTACTTCAATAGCATTTTTAGTTTTATACATATATCATAACTCCTTTCATTTAATAGATTATTGTTATATATAATATATAAAATAGAGGAGATTCTTACATGAGTAATTTCTGCAAATTTAATATTCTATATTAATTAAGGGTTATAGATACAAAAAAAGACGATATTTCTATCGCCTTTTGCTTATTAATACATAATATATACTATCAACGATTAATAAAATTAGTCTAATTCCTTGAAATCATCTTTTCCCATAAAAGCAAATAGAAGAGAGATTATGATTATCGAAATGTTTGTTGCTGATACAGTAGGCATGTAATAGTCAATAACTAACAATCCAAAGCTTGTAGCTATTGTATCTAAAATAAGATATGTAATAAAAGCAGCTTGTCTGTTTATTTTTCCAAGTTTTAGCAATGCTTTAGGAAGTGCACCAGCGATTAGGTTTAATGGAAAAGACATAACTGTTGCGATTATAAAGAATAGTACAATGTTACCAATAGACTTATATTGAAATCCAAATATTTTCATTATAGATCCACCTATTAAAGCAATTATTGACAATACTGCTAAAAATATTGTGCTGCACATAATAAATGTTTTAAATTTTTCCTTATCTATTTTAAATTTATTCAATTATTTACACACCTTTCAAAATAATTTTGATTTACTATATTATAAGTCTAAAAGAGTTAATAAACAAGAAATATAACGCTGAGGGCTGGAGAGAAAATAATTTTGATTACTCACTTAAAAAGGCCATTGCATTAATTGCAACAGCCTCTTTTAAGCGTTAATATATAAAAAACAACCTTTTTTATTTATTGTTTTTATTTATAAATTCAATGCACAGTTGTATGCCTGGTTTACACCTTTAGCAATTGTTCCGCCACTTGCACTGTCTCCAACGTTATAAACTTCTTGGATGCGTCCTTTTAGTTCTTCATACAGAGATGTTTCTGGACGATCTCCTATTGCAATTATAACGTCATTAGCAGGGATGTCGACAATAGTTCCATCTTTTTCTTTGCATACTACAGAGTCATTTTTAATTTCTTGACATAGGCAAGAAGTTTTGAAATCAACACCGTATTCGCGTAGATGTCCTAATACTATTGTTCTTGTTACATTTACCATTTTATCTGCTAATTTATCCATCATTTCAATAATTGTAACTTTTTTACCCATTGAAGCAAGTAGTTCAGCAGTTTCAATTCCGACACTTCCACCACCGATAATTACAACTTTTTCGCCTACTTCTTTTCCGTCAAGAACTTCTTTTGCATTTACAGCGTGTTCAAAACCAGGTATAGAAAGTTTAGCAGGATATACACCAGTTGCGCATATTACTGCATCTGGACTCATATTGATTATTTCTTCCGCAGAAATTTCTGTATTTAAGTGAACATCAACACCTGTTACTTCTAGCTGTCTTTCTAGATATGGAATTAATGGTTCCATGTTTTGTTTGTGAGGAGGTTTTACAGCATAGTAAAGTTGTCCGCCGATTTTATCATCTTTTTCGTAAAGAGATACTTTATGTCCTCTTTTTGCTGCAATACGAGCTGCTTCTACACCAGCAACCCCACCACCAATTACAACTACATTTTTGATTTCTTCAGCAGGTGTTATTGTATAATCATTGCTTCCTTGTCCAATGACAGCATTTCCAGAACAGCAACAAGTTCCACCACTTTGTAACTGAGTGTCAACACAAGTTCCACATCCTATACAAGGACGGATTTCATCTTGACGGTCTTCTATAATTAAATTAACAAGGTTTGGTTCTGCTAATAATGAATGTCCAAGGAAAATAAATTCACATTGTTTATCTTCTAAGGCTTTTTCAGCAATGTCTGGATTCTGTGCTCGTCCACCACCAATCATAGCAATAGTAGCAGGTTTACCAGTCATTTTTAATATACCATATTTTAAAGCCTGGCAAAGTCCAACAGCCTGACAATAGTTAGATGCAGAATCAGGAAGATCTTCCATGCTAGCTTCTTTTTTCCATGTTCCAGCTAGTACTTCTAGTGCATCAACACCGGCATCTTGGAATCTTTTTGCATAATAAATTCCATCTTCCATAGTAATACCAGCATCTTCGCCACGTTCCATAGCACTATATTTTACAATAATAGTAAAATCATCTCCGCATAATTCACGAATTCTTTTAATAATATTTAAATGGAAACGAACTCTATTTTCTGGATTGCCACCGTATTCGTCAGTTCTTACATTAGCAGTAGAAGAAAGGAATTGTTCTCCAAGATAATATCCAACACTATGGATTTCTACACCATCAAATCCTGCTTTTTTCGCACGAAGAGCAGCTTGAGCGTATTTTTCTTCAATTTCATGAATTTCATCTATTGTTAATTCTCTAGGTTCTTCATTTTCTAAGCCCATCATAAAAGAGTAAGGCATTGCAACTGCACTTGGAGCTACTGGCTGATGTCCTGTGATTGCTCGACGTGCACCACGTCCTGTGTGGCTAATCTGAAGAACACATTTAGAGCCTTCTTTGTGAATTGCATCAGCAAGTTTAGTCATTCCTGGTATAAACTTAGCATCGTCAATTACTAACATATTTGCAGTGTTTAGACCAACTGGTGAATCTACACAAGTTACTTCTACAACAATTAATCCTACGCCACCTTTTGCATGTTCAGCGTAATGATTAATTACTGCTTCATTTACAAAACCATTTGTTGATTGATTCATTCCCATTGCACTCATAACAGTTTTGTTTCTAAGTTCAATTGAGCCAATTTTTCCTGGTGATAAAAGTAATGGATATTTTGTTGTCATGATAATTCCTCCCTTATTCTACAATGTCGCCAAACATAGGTGCTGCTAATCCGTAACCACCACAAACTTCCATAAGTTGTCCTGTAATCCAAGAAGATTCATCAGAAGCAAAGAATACAATTGCATTAGCTTGATCTCTAGGTTCACCAAGACGACGAATTAATGTGTGTTTTAACCACGCTTCTTTAAATTCTTCAGGAAGTGACCGTTCTGTTGCCTGTGATACTGTAAATCCTGGAAGAACAGCATTACATCTGATACCTTGTCTACCGTACTGAACAGCAATCTGTTGAGTTAGCATATTTAAAGCTGCTTTTGCCACTCCATAATAAGTACGAGATACATCAGCCTGAACAGAAGTTGATGAGGATACATTGACAATTGATCCTCCACCGCCTTTAATCATAAGAGGAATAACAACTCTACAACATTCAGCACTTACGCCAAGTATTCCTTCCATTATTCCCATGCATGTTTCATGGCTAGTGTCGACAACTGTTGTATTATCCTTAGCCATTGTTGGACCACCGATAGCATTATTGATAAATATATCAATACGTCCTGCATCTTCATAAGCAGTTTTAATAGCACTTTCAATAGTTTCTAGCTTATTACACTGGAAGTAAATAACCTTCCTAACTTTTCCAGGGTATTTTCCTTCTGTTTCTTTGGCAAGTTCTTCACCATACTCAACGCGGCGTACAAGCATATAAACATCTGCGCCTTCTTCTAATAACTTATACATAGTTTCCTTACCGATTCCATTAGTACATCCAGTTACTAAAGCTATTTTTCCTTTACATCTCATCACTTAAAACTCCCTTCTGTTGCAATCCTAGATTTTATAAGTTTGTTTTTCTTTTACCTAATGCAATTATTTTGCTTTTAATTTTATATAAGTTTTGTTAATTGTACACAAAAAGCAGCTTCTTGCATCAGAATTTCACATTTGCTATAATTTAATAACGATAAATTAAAAAGAAAGGTTGAACAATAATGTTACAAGCAAAAAAAAGTGAACGCACTCATCAACAGTTTTTAAATTCTGCCAGAACACTTTTCCTTGAAAAAGGGTTTGATAATACAAGTATCGAGGATATTGTAACAATGGCAGGATATTCTATTGGTGCATTTTACCGTCATTATAAGAGTAAATCAGATATTTTAATTGAACTATGGAATGAATTTCTTCAAGATTATATTCAAGAATCCATAGACGGAGCTATGAAAACAACTACTTTAGAAGAGTCGATTGACTATCTTCTTTTGCGTAATAAAGAATACTACGAACATCCCATGTTTAAATGTTATTACAATGCCAGTGTAACTCGCATGATTACAAGTAGTAAAAATGATATTCCAAACAATGCAGGCAGTTTTAATGACATGCTTGTTATGTTATTAGAACGTGAATATCCATCTGTTGACCACGATAGATTACGCACTTATGCAAGTACTATTCATGCAATTATAAATGCTTATGCATCAGGTAGTATTCTTAATCAAAATTTGTATTTTGATGAGGTTACAACCAGAGAAATATTGCTAGATTTAACTCATAAAGCAGGCATTGAATAAAAAGAGAATCTGATTCACTTTTCTATATTTTCAGTATATACCTCGGTATTTCAGCTTGTCAATGAGATGATTTATGTGAATTAGGTTTTTAAATGAATTCAATATTTTAGGCGATTTTTGCTTATTATATATAGTTTTTTAGAATGATTTAAGTTATTTAATAATATATATAAATATTTGTGAATGGTGAAAGTTGAATATAAAAAATAAAAATAATAAAATGAGAAAGGGGCTATCGTATTAACTAACATTAATGCGGTAGCCCTTTTTTATAATATATATTTATTTATCTTCATTGAAAATATCTTTTCCTAATAATGCTAATATCTTAAGAATTTTTAGAAAATATTTTGTGAAAGAATGTTTTAATTTTGGTATAATTTATTTAAAGAAAGTTTTTGATTTTTAGAAATTATATTAAAAAATTTAAAAGACTGAAATTATTTGATTTTAAGAAATAAATTGATTAAAGAGAGGATGTTATTATGATTATTAGAAAAGCTACTATAGAAGATTTAAGAGATATTACAGATGTTGAAGCTGCTTGTTTTCCAGAAGCTGAAGCAGCAAGTGAGGAGTCTTTTAAAAAGAGATTAAACCATTTTGCAGATAGATTTTGGCTTTTATACGACGGGGATAAGCTTGTAAGTTTTGTAAATGGAATGGTTACAAATGATACGGATTTAGTAGATGAGATGTTTGCAGATGCGTCTTTACACGATGAAAATGGAGATTGGCAGATGATTTTTGGTGTGGCAACTTTACCAGAGTATAGAAGAAAAGGGTGTGCAGGCATGTTACTAGAAAGAGCAATAGAGGATTGTAGAAAAGAAGGTAAAAAAGGATTAGTGCTTACTTGCAAGGAAGCTAAGCTTCATTATTACGCTAAATTTGGATTTGAGAATGAGGGAGTTTCGTGCTCTGAGCATGGTGGAGCATTATGGTACCAGATGAGAATAACTTTTTAAGTTTTTTAATTGAAATTAAAGCAAGGTGATTTTTATGATTAAGAGAGTAGTAGATGAGAGTTTATACGGTAAAAAGACAACTTTTAGCAAAATAGCAAACTTAATAAGTCTACTGTCTGTTGTTGGGATAGTGTTATACGTAATAATAACGTGGAAAAGTATTCCAGATATGATCCCAGGGCACTATAATATCGCTGGAGAAATAGATAAATATTCATCTAAAAATTCGATATGGATACTTATTGTTGTGCAGATACTATTGTTTACAATGATGCCTGTACTTGAGAGATTTCCAAACATATGGAATACAGGAGTACAAATAACTGAGGAAAATCGGGAAAGAGTATATACAAATCTTAGAAATATGCAAACATACCTAAAAATGATGATTATGATATATTTCTCATACATGACATTTCAATCAATAGGTGGAGGAAACTTGCATAGTATGTCTGTATTTGTATTTTTAGTATTAGTTTTTGGTGGAATGGCGATATTTTTAATCAAGATATTTAAAAATAGATAAATAGTTATGCATAATAAAATTATGTTAACTAAAAATAACTATTAAAAAACATATAACGATAATATATTTCGAATCGGGGTGTTTGAGATGATTTTTCAGAAGAAAAGTCCTAAAGATAAAGAATGGGAGCTACTTCTTAAACAAGAAGATAAGATGCTCAGAAAAATAGAGAATAAAAAAGAATCGCAAATAAACAAATTGCTTGAGGATAAAGTTCCCGAAAAACTACAATCAACATTAAATGCAGCATTTAGAAAAGCTTTTGAAGTAGTTTTTAGCAAGGGATCTGGAATAATAGAGAAAACTTACGACAAGGAAAAGTATGATTTTGAGTATGAGAATAGAGAAAGATGGCATGCAGAAACAGGAAATAGAAGGTCACTTAAATCATTTTCAAAGGCTGCATCTGTTGGTAAAAACAAGAACATATTAATTTCTGGGCTTGAAGGTGCTGGAATGGGAGCTTTAGGAGTAGGAATTCCAGATATTCCAGTATTTACAGGAGTTATTTTGAAAAGTATATACGAGGTAGCTATGAGCTATGGCTTTGAATACGAGAGCGATTTTGAGAAGTTCTTTATTCTAAAAATTATCGAAGTTTCTATGCAAGAATCAGATAAATTTGAAAAACAGAATGATGAATTGAATAGATTTATAGATGAAGTTGATAAGTACGAATTTGTTGTAGAAAAAGAGGACATAGATTATCAGATTGCAGCTGCAGCAAACTCTGTATCAAAGGAAATGCTTTATATGAAGTTTGTACAGGGAATACCAGTAATAGGGATAGCTGGAGGACTTACAAACACTGTGTATTTAAAGAAAATTGTCGACTATGCAGAGTTAAAATATAGAAGAAGATTTTTAATTTCTAAGGGAAAAGTTCTTTAGGATTAAGGATTTTGAGTGAAAGGTAGTAAGTAAGAGGATTATGATATTTAATAGAGATGAGTATGAATATGAGGAATTAGGGAATTTTGAGATTGATTCGGAAGAAATAGAAAATATTAAATTTATCGACTGTAATTTTGAAAGCTGCTCTATTTCTGAGAGTTTAATACATAACTGTTTATTCAAAGACTGTAAATTTACAAACTGTAACATCGCTGGAAACAAGTTTGAATTGACTGTTTTTAAGGATTGCGAGTTTGAAAAATGCAACTTGATAGGAATTAACTGGAAGGATATTACGGTTGAGAGGGGATATTCAAATCCGTTCTCAAAACTAAAAGAATGTTATTTAAAATATTCTTCTTTTTTAAAAATGGATATTAAAAAGTTTGATTTTGGCGGAAATATTATTCATGATTCTATGTTTGATGAATCGTGTTTAAAGGAGTGCAAGTTTAAGGGATGTGACTTGACTCAGACGAGATTTAATATTTGTGATATTAGAAACGCTGATTTTAGAGAAGCTAAAGGATATTTAGTAGATATTACAAATTGTAAAATAAAGGGAGCAAAATTTTCGTTCCCTGAAGCAATGAGTCTATTGGACTCTTTGGATATTAAAATTTATTAAAAATAAATTATTTTATTTGGGAATGGAGTGGTTGTTATGAGAATTAAAGCTACATCTAAATCAAAATTAAAAGATGGCGAAATGGATTTAAAAAGATTCACTAGGGAAAATAACTACACTGTTTCGGGGTGCAATGGTTCAGACAAGGCATTTCTTGTGGATAAATTAGTAGACTATAATTTATCTCAAGTTCCAGCTACTCAAGAGGAGAATTTTATAGATTTGAGCAGAAAAGTTCTATCTGAAGATGGAAAGATTTTGGCGGGGATAATTGTTAGAATGTACTGCTGGAGATGTATCTACATAGACACATTTTGGATAGACGAGTCTATGAGAGGTGAAGATCTTGGTACATTACTGCTTGAAGAAGTGGAAAGAGTTGCCAAAGAAAATGGATCTCACTTAATTCATCTGGATACATTTGATTTTCAAGCGAAAGATTTCTACTTGGCTCATGGATATAGCGTGTTTGGGGAATTAGAAGACTGTCCTAAGGGGCATACGAGATATTTTATGAGCAAAGTATTATAAATTAAAGAATTAGATTAAAAGGCTGATTGAAATATAAAATTTCAATCGGTCTTTTTTTAGTTACAGAAAAGATACAAAGATGAAAAATATTACGATTAAAATTACAGATAAGATACAGATTAACATAATTTGTTTTTAAGAAAGGATTGGGGATATATAATAGCAGAGTAGTTCAAATATAAGACGATACAAACAGATATTAAGATTCTAAAAAACTACAGATTCAATATGTAAAAGAATCTAAAAATAAATTTATAAAATTTTTTTAAAAAAAATCAAACTTTTTAGCATAGATAAATCGTCTTATATACGAAGGAGGAAATAAGAAGATGAAAATATATAACTTATTAGATAAAAAGAAGGAAAAGCTCATTAAGCAGTACATCGTCGACAACAAAGATAGCTTGTACAGATTCGCCTATAGCTATACTAGAAATCAAAACGATGCCTTAGACATTGTTCACGATGCTATTTGTAAAGCACTTACGAATAAAAAATCGCTAAAAAGTGAAGACAAAATAAAGCCTTGGATTTATCAAATCATATCAAATTGTGCTATAGATTATATGAGAAAAAATAATAAATACACAGAAATGACTGATGAGATACAGAATGACAGCATGGTAGGATTTGATGAATACGAGAATTTCGACCTTCAACGAGCAATGCATCTTTTGCCTGAAAAATATAAGAGGGTGATAATACTTAGATATTTTGAAGACATGAAGATTTCCGAAATTACAGAGGTACTAGGAGAGAATGAAAGCACAATCAAGACAAGGTTATATACCGGCTTGTCAAAACTAAAAATAGAATTAACGAAGATAGAAGAGGTGTAGACTATGAAAAACGATAAAATAGATAAACTAAAAGAAAACTATAACAACATTGAAATCCCAAAAGAACTAGATGATGTAATAAACGACGCATTCAATGAAAGTGAAAATAAAAAATTAGAAAATAACAAAAAAGATTGGAGAAGAAATATGAAAAATATGAAAAAATGGTATGCATCAGCAGCTGCAGTAGGTTTAATAATAGTATCAGTAAACGCAAGTTCAACATTTGCAAAGAGTTTAGAAAATATACCAGTGATAGGCAATATAATAAGAGTAGTTAATTTCAACAATTACAGAATAGACAAAGATGGTATGGATGTTTCAATATCACTACCAGAAGTAAGCTCAGATAGTAAAGATTTAGAGTATAAATTAAACAAAGAATTTGAAAAAGAAGGTAAAGAAGCTTATAAAAAATACGAAGCAGAAGTTGAAAAACTTGAAAAAGAAGGAAAAACAACTCATAAATCTGCGGAAATGTGGTCAGAAACTGTAGCAGAAAACGATAAAACACTTTCAGTTGCTATATACAACACAGAAACAGAAGCTTCAGCATCAACAAGCAGAAAAATATACAACATAGATAAAAAAGACAAAACAATTCTTACACTTGAAGGAATGTTTGGAAACAACGATTATGTAGACGTATTAAGCAAAAACATACTATCACAGATGAAAGAAAGAACTAAAAAAGACTCAAATGACGTATACTTTGTAGACAATACATTCAAAATCAAAAAAGATCAGCCATTCTACATAAATGACAAAGGCGAACTAGTTATATGCTTCGACGAATATGAAGTAGCTCCAGGTTCAGCAGGATTAGTAGAATTCGTAATACCATCAAACATAGTATCAAAACTAATGAAATAGTTTGATAAAATAAATAAAAACAAATATTACCCAACAAACAACAAAAATCAATCACAACAAACAAAACATACACAAAATTACACAAACACAACAAAAGACTGTTACGCATCTTGTAGCAGTCTTTTTATAGTAACAATATTTTCAAGAT
The DNA here is from genome assembly GCF_003478825.1 of Peptoclostridium sp. AF21-18. Lineage (NCBI taxonomy): Bacteria > Bacillati > Bacillota > Clostridia > Peptostreptococcales > Peptoclostridiaceae > Peptoclostridium > Peptoclostridium sp. AF21-18. The sequence goes on along the minus strand of NZ_QUGE01000039.1, from coordinate 230 downwards.
ATAAAATGTATAAATAATGGCTGTTCAATATTTGCAATAAGCCTATTTTATTAGTTATAATTTTTTATAGATTTACTAACATAAAAGAGAGGTATAAATCAAAATTTACCAAACTATTGATAGTGTATGTAGCATATGAGTTATATAGACAAAACTCTTTCGACAATCTGCAGACGCTGTAGGTACTCCAATTTGTTGGACTTAAGAATCTAACGATTGGAGTATTTTTT
>NZ_QUGE01000038.1:0-14947 GCF_003478825.1 Peptoclostridium sp. AF21-18 | reverse complement strand
GAATAATTAATTGATAGATAATTACTTAAGTGTTATAGATAAAAGAGAGATCATTACGGTCTCTCTTTTTTTAGAATTTTTTAGAGTGAGATGTTTATGTTACGCCAGGATGAGTGTTTACAAAAAATAACGCAAGAAATTAATAAAATTGTTGACATAGACCGCTAGTTTGTGGTAATTTATACAGAGTAATGTTTATGGAAGGTAATGGTATTTCCAAAACACCGGATATATCATATTATTCAATATATATATTTATTGTATAAACAAATGGAGGTGTAACGATGAGAGTAAAAGTTACTTTAGCATGTACAGAATGCAAACAGAGAAATTACAACACTACTAAAAATAAGAAAAACAATCCAGACAGAATAGAACTTAAAAAATATTGTAAATTCTGCAAAAAACATACTCTACATAAAGAAACAAAATAATTTCGTTTTACTTTAAGGGGTGAAATTAATGGCAGAAGAAAATCAGGCTGTTGAAAAGAAAGAAAAAGCTGGTCTGTTCGGTTACTTCAGAGAAACAAAAGCTGAGCTTAAAAGAGTAACTTGGCCGACTAGAAAAGAACTGTTCCGCAACACAGGTGTGGTTTTAGCAGTAGTTATATTTTCAACTTTAGCAATATGGGGGATAGATACAGTACTATCTGGTGCCCTTGCATTATTACTAAAGTAAGGTAAAGGAGTAAGAATTATGTCAGAATTACAAGAAGCAAAATGGTACGTTGTTCACACTTATTCAGGACATGAAAATAAAGTTAAAGCTACTATAGAAAGAGCGGTAATAACAAGAGGTATGGAAAATATCATAACTCACGTTGTTGTTCCTACTGAAAATGTAGTAGAGAAAACTCCAAAAGGAAATGAAAAGATAAGACAACGTAAAGTTTATCCAAGTTATGTATTAATAAAAATGATTATAACAGATGAATCTTGGTACGTAGTTAGAAATACTAAAGGCGTTACTGGATTTGTTGGCCCTGGATCAAAACCTGTACCATTAAGCGAAGAGGAAGTAATTGCTATGGGAATAGAATTACCTGCTCAGGAAGTTGTAGGTGGTGACGTAGATTTTGAACCTGGCGACGTTGTTAAAATCATAAATGGATCTTTTGCAGGTAACGTAGGTACTGTAGAAGAAGTTAACGCGGAGAAAAAAGAAGTAAAATTATTAACAGAAATATTCGGTAGAAAGTCCCCAGTAACTATAGGGATTCAAAGTATAGAGAAAATCTAAGGAGGTGCACTTTAAATGGCTAAAAAAGTAATAGGTCAGATAAAATTACAGATACCTGCTGGAAAAGCTACACCAGCACCACCAGTTGGTCCAGCACTAGGACAGCACGGTGTCAACATAATGGGATTCACAAAGGAATTTAATGCAAAAACTGCAGATCAGGCTGGAATGATAATACCAGTTGTTATAACTGTATATCAGGATAGATCATTCAGTTTCATAACTAAAACTCCTCCAGCTGCTGTTTTAATAAAGAAAGCTTGTAATCTTAAATCAGCATCAGGAGAACCTAACAAAAAGAAAGTTGCTAAAATAACATCTGCACAGGTAAGAGAAATAGCAGAATTAAAAATGCCTGACTTAAATGCAGCTAACGTTGAAGCAGCAATGAGCATGATAGCTGGTACAGCTAGAAGTATGGGTGTAGAAGTAGTTGACTAATTATTAGTTGATTAACTTTTAAACATCAAAAACCGATTTATCGGAAATTAAAAAATATTAAATTAGAATTTAAAACACTTTGTTTTATATGAAGTGGGAGGTCTAAAGACCGAAATTACCACAAGGAGGAAAATTAATAATGGCTAAAAGAGGTAAAAGATACGCAAACGCGTTAAGCAAAATAGACAGAAGTAATTTATACGATGCTTCTCAGGCTTTATCATTAGTATGTGAAGTTGCAGAAGCTAAATTCGACGAAACAGTTGAAGCACACGTAAGATTAGGTGTTGACTCAAGACACGCAGATCAGCAGGTTAGAGGTGCTGTTGTATTACCAAACGGTACTGGTAAAACTAAAAAAGTTTTAGTTTTCGCTAAAGGTGAAAAAGCTAAAGAAGCTGAAGCTGCTGGAGCTGATTTCGTAGGTGCTGAAGAAATGGTACAGAAAATACAGGGAGAAAACTGGTTTGATTTCGATATAGTTGTTGCTACTCCAGACATGATGGGTGTAGTTGGTAGACTAGGTAGAGTATTAGGACCAAAAGGTTTAATGCCTAACCCTAAATCAGGAACTGTTACATTCGACGTAACTAAAGCTGTTAACGAAATAAAAGCTGGTAAAGTTGAATACAGATTAGACAAAACTAACATAATACACGTTCCAATAGGAAAAGTATCATTCGGTGGAGAAAAACTTGCTCAGAACTTTGCAGTTTTAATGGAAGCTATAATAAAAGCTAAACCATCTGCTGCTAAAGGTCAGTACTTAAGAAGTATATCAGTTGCTTCTTCAATGGGACCTGGTGTAAAAGTTAACCCAGCAAGAGTTACTGAATAATTTAAAAAAACTGTTGACACAGGTTGACAAAAATGATATCATATCATAGTCAATGTAAAAAAAGAATAGATTTGCCGTAGACAGTGGGTGCGTAAGCTTAATTTCCCACCGAGGTTTTAGATATATTATTTAGAATGTTTAAGCCTCTGCGTCCGTCGATACAGAGGCTTTTTAAATGATACGGTAAATAAAATAACATCTATTTGATAAGGAGGTGCGCAGATTAATGAGAAAAGCTTTAGAAGTTAAATCATTAGTTGTTTCTGAAATAGTAGAAAAATTAAATAATTCTTCTTCTGCAGTTGTAGTTGACTACAAAGGATTAACAGTTGCTGAAGTTACAGAATTAAGAAAAGTTATGAGAGAAGCTGGTGTTGATTACAAAGTATACAAAAATACTTTAGTAAGAAGAGCTGCTCAGGAAGTAGGAATAGAACAGTTCAACGATGAATTATTAGTAGGAACTAACGCTATAGCATTTGGATACGATGATCCAGTTGCTCCAGCTAGAATACTTAAAAAATTCATAGAAACTCATCCAAAAATGAAATTAAAAATGGGTGTAGTTGAAGGTGAATTCTACGATGAAGCTAAGATAATGGAATTAGCAAACATACCATCAAGAGAAGAACTTATCGCAAAATTACTTGGAAGCTTAAAAGCTCCAGTATCAAACTTCGTATACTTAGTAGATGCGATAGCAAAGAAACAGGAAGAAGAAGCTTAATAGCTGCTTAGTCCAATAAACAAACGGGAAAAAGTCGAAACGACTTACCAGAATATAATTAATTAAATTAAACAAGAGAGAAAATTCGGAGGTGCTTAAAATGACAATAGAACAGATATTAGAAGCTATAGAAAACATGAAAGTTTTAGAATTAAATGAATTAGTTAAAGCTGCAGAAGAAAAATTCGGTGTTTCTGCTTCAGCTCCAGTAATGGTAGCTGGTGCAGCTGGTGGAGCTGCTGCTGCAGAAGAAAAAACTGAATTTGACGTAGTATTAGCAGATGCAGGATCTTCAAAAATAGGTGTTATAAAAGTTGTTAGAGAAATAACTGGATTAGGATTAAAAGAAGCTAAAGAAGTAGTTGACAACGCTCCTAAAACAGTTAAAGAAGGAGCTTCTAAAGAAGAAGCTGAACAGATAAAAGAAAAACTAGAAGCTGCTGGTGCAAAAGTAGAAGTTAAATAGTTTTAATTTTACTGAACAATAAACTAGACGACAAAAGTGTCCATAATTTAATGGACACTTTTTTTTTACAAAAAATAGAGTTTTTTCTGTTATATTGCATTGTAATGAGTTATTATATAGATAAGCATTCTGTATTTTTAAAAATTTTTTTGATTAGAAAAATATTTGAGGTCAAGAAATTTTTCGTTCGGAGAAAAAATACTTGGAAAAAGTTTAAATTTGTGCTATAATCATTAGATGCGTTATAGAATGAACTTTGAATAATAACTTTGAAAAATGAGAGGTGAAGAGTGAAATGCCACATCCTGTCACGATAGGTAAAAGAAAAAGAATGAGCTTTTCTAAGATAAAAGAAATAGCTGACGTGCCAAATCTTATAGAAATCCAGGTGGATTCTTATAAGTGGTTTTTAGAAGAAGGGTTAAAAGAAGTATTCGATGATATTTCACCAATAGAGGATTATACAGGTAATCTTATATTAGAATTTGTCGATTATTCTTTAGATGAAAATCCAAAATATGATATAGAAGAATGTAAGGAAAGAGATGCTACATATTGTGCACCTCTAAAAGTTAAAGTTAGACTTATAAATAAAGAAACAGGCGAAATAAAAGAACAGGAAGTATTTATGGGTGACTTCCCACTTATGACAGAAAGAGGAACTTTCGTTATAAATGGTGCGGAAAGGGTTATAGTCAGTCAGCTTGTAAGATCTCCTAGTGTTTATTACGCTGAAGAAAGAGATAAAACTGGTAAGAGATTAATATCTTCTACTGTTATCCCTAATAGAGGGGCATGGCTTGAATACGAAACTGATTCAAACGATGTTATATCAGTAAGAGTTGATAGAACTAGAAAACAGCCAGTTACTGTATTATTAAGAGCTCTAGGAATAGGATCAGATGCAGAAATAATAGAACTTTTAGGTGAAGATGAAAGATTATCAGCTACACTTGAAAAAGACAACACTAACACTGTTGAAGAAGGTCTTATAGAAATATACAAAAAACTTAGACCAGGTGAACCACCAACAGTAGAAAGTGCGTCTTCATTAATAAATGCACTATTCTTTGATCCAAAGAGATACGACCTTGCAAAAGTAGGTAGATACAAATTCAATAAAAAACTAGCAATATGCTATAGAATAATGAATAGAGTTGCTGCTAGAGATATAGTTAACCCAGAAACTGGGGAAGTGTTCGTAAAAGCAGGCGAAACTATAGGATACAATGTTGCTAAAGATATACAGAATGCAGGTATAAATGTTGTTCATCTATTAGTAGATGACGAAAAAGAAATAAAAGTAATAGGTAATAACTTTGTTGATATAGAAGCTCATGTAAACTTCGATATATCAGATCTTAAAATAAAAGAAAAAGTACATTACCCAACATTAAAAGAAATATTAGACAACTACGATGATGAAGAAGAAATAAAAGAAGCTATAAAATCAAGAATGAAAGAATTAATACCAAAACACATACTTCTTGACGATATAATAGCTTCAATAAGTTACGAATTCAACTTATTCTACGGTGTTGGTACTATAGATGATATAGACCACTTAGGAAACAGAAGAATAAGATCAGTAGGTGAATTACTTCAGAATCAGGTTAGAATAGGTCTTTCAAGAATGGAAAGAGTTATAAAAGAAAGAATGACTGTTCAGGACATGGAATCTATAACTCCTCAGGCTCTTGTTAATATAAGACCGGTTTCTGCTGCGATAAAAGAATTCTTCGGAAGTTCTCAGTTATCACAGTTCATGGACCAGACTAACCCATTATCTGAATTAACTCATAAGAGAAGATTATCAGCACTTGGACCAGGTGGTCTTTCAAGAGAAAGAGCTGGGTTCGAAGTCCGTGACGTTCACCATTCACACTATGGTAGAATGTGTCCGATAGAGACTCCAGAAGGGCCAAATATAGGTCTTATAAACTCACTTGGAACATATGCAAAAGTAAATGAATATGGATTTATAGAATCTCCATATAGAAAATATGATAAAGAAACTGGAAGAGTAACAAATGAAATACACTATCTAACAGCTGATGAAGAAGATTTATTCGTCAGAGCACAGGCAAATGAGCCTTTAACTGAAGATGGTGAATTCATAAACAACAGAATAGCATGCAGAACTGTAAATGGTGCTCTAGAACTTCTATCTCCAGATAAAGTTGACTACATGGATATATCACCTAAACAGGTTGTATCTGTTGCAACAGCTATGATACCATTCCTTGAAAACGACGACGCCAACCGTGCCCTAATGGGATCAAACATGCAGCGTCAGGCAGTGCCTCTAGTAAGAAGAGAAGCTCCAATCATAGGAACAGGTATAGAATACAGAGCAGCAAAAGACTCTGGTGCAGTTGTTGTTGCTAAAAATGGTGGGGTTGTAGATAGAGTATCTGCAGATGAAATAATAATCAAAAAAGAAGATGGTACTAAAGATAAGTACAAACTTCTTAAATTCAAACGTTCAAATGCAGGAACTTGTATAAACCAGACACCTATAGTATCAAAAGGTGAAGAGATAAAAGCTGGGGATGTTATAGCAGATGGACCTGCAACAGACCTTGGAGAAATAGCACTTGGTAGAAACTGTTTCATAGCATTCATGACTTGGGAAGGTTACAACTACGAAGATGCCGTTTTAATAAATGAAAGATTAGTAAGAGAAGATAGATTATCTACTATACATATAGAAGAATACGAATGTGAAGCTAGAGATACTAAGCTTGGACCTGAAGAAATAACTAGAGATATACCAAACGTTGGGGAATCTGCAATTAAGAACCTTGATGATAGAGGTATAATCAGAATAGGTGCTGAAGTCGATTCTGGAGATATATTAGTTGGTAAAGTTACTCCAAAAGGAGAAACTGAACTTACTGCAGAAGAAAGACTTCTAAGAGCTATATTTGGTGAAAAAGCTAGAGAAGTAAGAGATACTTCACTTAAAGTACCTCATGGTGAATCAGGTATAATAGTAGACGTTAAAGTGTTTACAAGAGAAAATGGAGACGATTTATCTCCAGGTGTAAACGAACTTGTAAGATGTTACATAGCTAAGAAGAGAAAGATAAAAGTCGGAGATAAAATGGCCGGTCGTCACGGTAACAAGGGGGTTATCTCAAGAGTATTACCAGAAGAAGATATGCCATTCATGGAAGACGGAACACCTATGGATATAGTACTTAACCCACAGGGGGTACCTTCTCGTATGAACATCGGACAGGTACTTGAAGTTCACTTAGGTTTAGCAGCTAAAAAACTTGGTTGGTATGTAGCTACATCAGTATTTGATGGTGCAAACGAGTACGATATAATGGATGCTCTTGAAGAAGCTGGATACCCAAGAGATGGTAAACTTACTTTATATGATGGTAGAACAGGTGATTCATTCGACAACAGAATAACTGTTGGTTATATGTATTACCTAAAACTACATCACTTAGTTGATGATAAACTTCATGCAAGAAGTACTGGACCTTACTCACTAGTAACTCAGCAGCCTCTAGGAGGTAAAGCTCAGTTCGGTGGACAGAGATTCGGGGAAATGGAGGTTTGGGCTCTTGAAGCATACGGAGCAGCTCACATCCTTCAGGAAATATTAACAGTTAAGTCAGATGACGTTGTAGGACGTGTAAGAACTTACGAAGCTATAGTTAAAGGTGAAAATATACCTGAACCAGGTATACCAGAATCATTCAAAGTTCTTATAAAAGAACTTCAGTCATTATGTCTTGATGTTAAAGTTCTTACTGCTGAAGATCAGGAAATAGAAGTAAAAGAATCTGTTGATTACGAAGATGACGGTATATCAGTAGCAGATTTCGAATTAGATGTTATACCAGATGACATAGAGGAAACTCATGTTATTGAAGAAGTAGAAGACGAATTCGGGGATAACGAAGAAATAGATTTCGATGGTTTATCTGATGGATTTGAAAACGACGATATGGACTACGATGATGGTGCATTCGACGATGATGATATGTAATAACTAAAATATAAGCTTTAATTTAATAGTAATTTCAGGGTTATAGCTGTCTGGAATTCAGACAGCTATAATCAAAGTTAGACAATAAAAATAAATCTCAAATAGAAGGGAGAGAACTCCTTGTTTGAATTAAACAATTTCGAGTCGATAAAAATAGGATTGGCTTCTCCAGAGAAAATAAGACAGTGGTCGAGAGGGGAAGTAAAAAAACCAGAAACTATAAATTACCGTACGCTGAAACCAGAAAAAGATGGTCTTTTCTGTGAAAGAATATTCGGACCTCAGAAGGACTGGGAATGTCACTGTGGGAAATACAGAAGAGTTAGATATAAAGGCGTAGTATGTGATAGATGTGGAGTTGAAGTAACAAAATCAAAAGTTAGAAGAGAGAGAATGGGTCATATAGAGCTAGCTGCTCCAATGTCTCATATATGGTACTTCAAAGGAATACCTAGTAGAATGGGTCTTCTTTTAGACATGTCTCCAAGAGCTCTTGAAAAAGTACTTTACTTTGCTTCATATGTAGTAACAGATCCAAAAGAAACTGGATTAACAGCTAAACAGCTTTTAACAGAAAAAGAATACAGAGATGCTGTAGACAACTACGGATATGGTAGCTTTGAAGTTGGTATGGGTGCTGAAGCTGTAAAAAAACTTTTACAGGATATAGACCTAGAACAGCAGAGTAAAGAATTAAGAGCTGACTTAAAAGATAGTACAGGACAGAAAAGAATAAGAACAATAAGAAGACTAGAAGTAGTTGAAGCATTCAGAAAATCAGGAAATAAACCTGAATGGATGATACTTGATGCTATTCCAGTTATACCACCAGACATAAGACCAATGGTTCAGTTAGACGGTGGTAGATTCGCAACTTCTGACCTAAATGATCTTTATAGAAGAGTTATAAACAGAAATAACAGATTAAAAAGACTTCTAGAATTAGGAGCTCCAGATATAATAGTAAGAAATGAAAAAAGAATGCTTCAGGAAGCAGTCGATGCACTTATAGACAATGGTAGAAGAGGTAGACCTGTTACAGGACCAGGAAACAGACCATTAAAATCTTTATCAGATATGCTTAAAGGTAAACAGGGACGTTTCAGACAGAACTTACTTGGTAAACGTGTTGACTACTCAGGACGTTCTGTTATAGTAGTTGGACCAGAACTTAAATTCTACCAGTGTGGTCTTCCTAAGAAAATGGCACTTGAATTATTCAAACCATTTGTTATGGATAAATTAGTAGAAGAAGGTTATGCACACAATATAAAAAGTGCGAAATCAATAGTAGAAAAAGTAAAAACTGAAGTATGGGACGTTTTAGAAGACGTTATTAAAAACCATCCAGTTTTACTTAACCGTGCCCCTACTCTACATAGACTAGGAATACAGGCTTTCGAACCAGTACTTGTTGAAGGTAAGGCTATAAAACTACATCCACTAGTTTGTACAGCGTACAATGCCGACTTCGACGGTGACCAGATGGCCGTTCACGTTCCTCTATCAGTAGAAGCACAGGCAGAAGCAAGATTCTTAATGCTATCTGTAAACAATATACTTGCTCCAAAAGATGGTTCTCCAATAACAACTCCTTCTCAGGATATGGTTCTTGGAAGTTACTATTTAACAATAGAAGCACAGGATGGTGCTAAAGGAACAGGTATGATATTCAAAGACTACAATGAATTATTACTTGCTTACTACAATAAAGTTGTTGAATTACACGCTTTAGTAAAAGTTAGAAAAGTTCTTCCTGATGGAAGATCTGCTCTAGTAGAAAGTACTGTTGGTAGATTCATATTCAATGAAGGTATACCTCAGGATTTAGGATTTGTAGATAGAGAAAAAGATCCATTCAGTTTAGAAATAGATGAAGTTGTTACTAAGAAATATCTTGGTAAAATAATAGATAAATGTTTCAGAAAACATGAAAACACTATAACAGCTGAATTACTTGACTATGTTAAAGGTATAGGTTTCAAATATTCTACTGTAGGTGGTATAACAGTTGCAGTTGCGGATATGGCAATACCTAAAGAAAAAGAAATATACATAGCAGAAGCTGAAAAAGAAGTTGAAAAATTAGGTAAGGCTTATAGAAGAGGTCTTATATCTGATGAAGAAAGATACGAAAAGGTTATAGCTACTTGGACAGAAACTACTGACAAAGTAACTAATGCCCTAATGGATAACCTTGATAGATTAAATAATATATTCATAATGGCTCACTCTGGAGCCAGAGGTTCTAAGAACCAGATAAGACAGCTAGCAGGTATGCGTGGACTTATGGCCAATGCATCTGGTAAAACTGTCGAAATACCAGTTAAATCTAACTTCCGTGAAGGTTTATCAGTACTTGAATACTTCACATCTGCGCATGGGGCTAGAAAAGGTCTTGCCGATACAGCTCTACGTACAGCCGACTCTGGTTACTTAACAAGAAGACTTGTTGACGTCAGCCAGGACGTTATAGTAAGAGATATAGACTGTGGAACTACAGAAACTACAGAAGTTCTTGCTATAAAAGATGGAAACGAAGTAATAGAAGAAATATACGATAGAATAGTTGGTAGATATACTATAGATCCTATAGTACATCCAGAAACTGGTGAAGTATTAGTTCCTGCAGATTCTATGATAAAAGAAGATGCAGCTGAAAAAATAGTTGCAGCAGGAATAGAAAAAGTAAACATAAGAACAGTTCTTAACTGTAAAACTAAACATGGTGTTTGTTCAAAATGCTATGGTAGAAACCTTGCTACAGGTAAAGAAGTTAATATAGGAGAAGCAGTTGGTATAATAGCAGCTCAGTCAATCGGTGAACCGGGTACACAGCTTACAATGCGTACATTCCATACAGGTGGGGTTGCCGGTGGAGATATAACTCAGGGGCTTCCAAGGGTTGAAGAGTTATTCGAAGCTAGAAAACCAAAAGGTCTTGCTATAATAACAGAAGTAAGTGGACAGGTTAAAATAGATGAAACAGGTAAGAGAAAAGAAGTAATCGTTGTTCCAGCTGAAGGTGAAGCTCAGACATATCAGATACCTTATGGCTCAAGAGTAAGAGTTAAAGATGGACAGATGGTAGAAGCTGGGGATCCAATAACTCAGGGTTCTATAAATCCTCATGATATAGTTAGAGTTAAAGGAATCGGTGGAGTACAGGATTACATAGTTAAAGAAGTACAGAGAGTCTACAGACTACAGGGGGTTGATGTTAACGATAAACATATAGAAGTTATTGTTAGACAGATGCTATCTAAAGTTAAAGTAGAAGATCCAGGAGATACAGATTTACTTCCGGGTGGATATGAAGATGTTCTTGTATATGAAAAATGTAATGAAGATGCAATAGCTCAGGGATTAAGACCTGCAGTTGCTAAGAGAGTATTACTTGGTATAACTAAAGCATCTCTTGCTACAGAATCATTCTTATCTGCCGCTTCATTCCAGGAAACTACAAGAGTTCTTACTGAAGCAGCTATAAAAGGTAAAGAAGACCACTTAATAGGACTAAAAGAAAATGTTATATTAGGTAAACTTATACCAGCTGGTACAGGAATGAAGAAATACAGAAATATAGCAGTTGAAAAAATTGAAGAATAATTTGACACAAAAATGTGTGAAATGTAAAATATCAATTGTTGACAACAGTTATATTAGGTGATAAAATAATAAAAGTGTGATTTAAAAGTACACTAAGGGCTTTTTATAAAGCTCTTAGTGCTTTTAAGTTATAGAAGAAAGTAACAAAGAACTAAAAGCATCAAGCTAAAAGCACAGCAAATCAATCGTAAAGAAACGATTGTAGTTGGCGATCACTGAAAGATCGAAAATAAAAAAGAAGGAGGTGCAGATGATGCCAACAATTAACCAATTAGTTCGTAAAAGTAGAAAAGACATACTAAAAAAATCTACTGCTCCAGCACTACAGAAGGGGTATAACTCATTAAACAAAAAAACAACTGACGCAAGTTCTCCACAGAAAAGAGGAGTTTGTACTTCAGTTAAAACAGTTACTCCTAAAAAACCAAACTCAGCTTTAAGAAAAGTTGCCAGAGTTAGATTAACAAACGGTATAGAAGTATCTGCTTATATACCAGGTGAAGGACACAACTTACAGGAACACTCTGTTGTTCTTATAAGAGGTGGTAGAGTAAAAGACTTACCAGGGGTTAGATACCACATACTAAGAGGTACATTAGATACTGCTGGTGTAGACAAAAGAAGACAGTCTAGATCAAAATACGGTGCTAAGAGACCTAAAGACAAAAAATAAGAAAAGTTATATAGTATAACGAAAAAACAAAAACAGACATAGATTATAATGTGATTAAAGAAGTTAGGTGCTTTAAATATAGATATATTTATGGCATCACGGCTGACTATTCGATGTCGAGTACCTATGATTTAAATTTTAATAATTAAGGAGGGAAGCGAAATGCCAAGAAAAGGTAACGTTCCAAAAAGAGAAGTATTACCAGATCCAATGTACGGAAGTAAGGTAGTTACTAAATTAATAAACAATTTAATGTTAGACGGAAAAAGAGGAAAATCTCAGAAAATAGTATACGATGCATTTGATTTAATAGCTGAAAGAACAGGAGAAGACGCTTTAGAAGTTTTCGAAAAAGCTATGGAAAACATAATGCCAGTATTAGAAGTAAAAGCTAGAAGAGTTGGTGGGGCAAACTACCAGGTTCCAATAGAAGTTAGACCAGACAGAAGACAGACATTAGGTCTTAGATGGTTAGTAAGATATACTAGAGCTCGTGGAGAAAAAGGAATGGTTGAAAAGCTAGCTAAAGAAATAATGGACGCAGCTAACAACACAGGAGCTTCAGTTAAGAAAAAAGAAGATACTCATAAAATGGCAGAAGCTAATAAAGCATTTGCTCACTACAGATGGTAGGATTTTAAAAATCGGATTAAATAGAAATCTTCCAATTAAATTCGTAAATTAAGGAGGAAAAAGATGGCTAGAGAGTTTTCACTAGAAAATACTAGAAATATCGGGATAATGGCCCATATAGATGCAGGAAAAACTACTACTACAGAAAGAATTCTTTTCTATACAGGTAAAACTCATAAAATAGGAGAAACTCATGAAGGGGCTTCTCAGATGGACTGGATGGAACAGGAAGCAGAAAGAGGTATAACAATAACTTCAGCTGCTACAACTGTTACATGGAAAGGTAATAGAATAAACGTTATAGATACTCCAGGTCACGTCGACTTCACAGTTGAAGTTGAAAGATCTCTAAGAGTTCTTGACGGTGCTGTTGCTGTATTCTGTGCTAAAGGTGGGGTTGAACCTCAGTCTGAAAATGTATGGAGACAGGCAGAAACTTACGGAGTACCAAGAATAGCATTCATAAACAAAATGGATATACTTGGTGCAGACTTCTACAATGCAGTAGAAATGATGAAAACAAGATTAAGTGCAAACGCTGTTGTTCTTCAGTTACCAATAGGTAAAGAAGATGACTTTGTTGGTATAGTTGACCTATTAAACATGGACGCTATAATATACAAAGACGACAAAGGTGTTGAAATGGAAGAAACTGATATACCAGAAGATATGAAAGAAATGGCTCAGGAATGGAGAGAAAAAATGGTTGAAGCAGTAGCTGAAACTGACGAAGAGCTAATGATGAAATATCTTGAAGGTGAAGAAATATCAGTTGAAGAATTAAAAACTGCTATAAGAAAAGCTACAATAGCTTGTGAAATGAACCCAGTATTCTGTGGTACTGCTTACAGAAATAAAGGTGTTCAGCCTCTTATAGATGCTATAATAGACTACTTACCAGCTCCAACAGATATACCATCTATAAAAGGTATATTAGAAGATGGAGAAGAATCTGAAAGACATGCTTCTGACGAAGAACCATTCTCAGCATTAGCATTCAAAATAATGACTGACCCATTCGTTGGTAAATTAGCATTCTTCAGAGTTTACTCTGGTACTCTTGAATCTGGTTCATATGTATTAAATGCAACTAAGAACAAGAGAGAAAGAATAGGACGTATACTTCAGATGCACGCTAATACAAGAACTGAAATAACTGAAGTTTACGCTGGAGATATAGCTGCAGCAGTTGGTCTTAAAGATACAACTACTGGTGATACACTTTGTGATCCAGCAGCTCCAATAATACTTGAATCAATGGAATTCCCTGAACCAGTTATATCTGTTGCTATAGAACCAGCTTCTAAAGCAGCTCAGGAAAAAATGGGTATAGCTCTTCAGAAACTTGCTGAAGAAGACCCTACTTTCACAGTTAGAACTGATGAAGAAACTGGACAGACTATAATATCAGGAATGGGTGAATTACACCTTGATATAATAGTTGACAGACTTTTAAGAGAATTCAAAGTTGAAGCTAAAGTTGGTAACCCTCAGGTTGCTTACAGAGAAACAATAACTCAGCCAGTTGACGTTGAATACAAATACCAGAAACAGTCAGGTGGTAGAGGACAGTACGGTCACGTTAAAATCAGAGTTAAACCGACTGAACCAGGTGAAGGATATAAATTCGAAAACAAAACTGTTGGTGGATCAGTTCCTAAAGAATATGTTGGTCCAACTGACATGGGTATACAGGGAGCTATGCAATCTGGTATAGTTGCTGGTTATCCAGTTGTTGACGTTGCTGTTGAATTATACGATGGTTCTTACCATGAAGTCGATTCATCAGAAATGGCCTTCAAAATGGCAGGTTCTATGGCATTCAAAAAAGCTATGCAGCAGGGTAACGCAGTATTACTAGAACCATACTTCAAAGTTGAAGTTGTTACTCCAGAAGATTACATGGGTGACGTTATGGGTGACTTAAACTCAAGAAGAGGTCTTATACAGGGAATGGAAGCTAGATCAGGTGCTCAGGTTATAAACGCATTTGTTCCAATGTCTGAAATGTTCGGATACTCAACTGACCTAAGATCTATGACTCAGGGTCGTGCAACATACACAATGATATTTGACCACTACGAACAGGTTCCAGCATCAGTTGCTAAGAAAATAGTAGATGGTAAATAATAAATAAAATAAAACAAAATAAACAAACACACAAATATTTAAAAAGCACAAAATAGAAGGGTAGCAACTTCTTGCTACCCTGATAAATAAATTTTAAAAAATAATATTACTAGGGAGGATTTTTAAAATGGCTAAAGCTAAATTTGAAAGAAGTAAACCTCATGTTAATATAGGTACTA
>NZ_QUGE01000037.1:0-17779 GCF_003478825.1 Peptoclostridium sp. AF21-18 | reverse complement strand
TCAAGGACAAGTATTATAATATCAGCTTTTACATTTAACGTCAACACTTTTTTTAAACTTTTTTTATTTTTTATTTTTCCTCTTGATTTTAAGAGTTTATCAAACGCTTTTAAAATATTACTTTTATCCGATTATGAGGCATTTTTTAACTCCAATAAAATTTTCATAAAAAAAGAGTGCAGTAAAATCTACTACACTCAAACTTTTTAATCTATTTTATTTTGCCATTGGTAAAAATGTATCTACATAGTTTTCTGTATACTCTTCCCGTATAACTACTCTTCCAAGCTTTAAACTTTTCTTTACATCTATGATTCTCTGATTTGATGATCCTCTAAACTTTAAAGAAATATCTTTTTTATCTATTTCAAATTTACCATCCACTAAAAAATCTATATTATTTAAAAGTCTTAGATTACTAAAATAATTCTTATTTTTCTTATCTGTAAGCTGCTCAAATGTAAATCCACTAAAAGACCATACATTCATACCCATTTCCTTAACAGCTGCTGCAATTTCTCCAACTGCTTCTGGCTGTAAAAATGGCTCCCCTCCAGATAGAGTAACCCCACTCTGAAGCTTTTTAGACTTAATTTTATCTATAATCTCACTTGTATCTACAACCTTACCGCCCATTAAACTATGAGTCTGAGGGTTATGGCAACCTATACAATTATGCTTACATCCTTGTGTCCAAATGACAACCCTTAAACCAGGACCATCGACTATACTATCAAAAGTAACATCTGAAGCTATCCTTATATCCATAAAATTAACACTTCCTTTTTTAATCCCTAAACATATAAAAAATTACATATGTTTAACTCTATCTCTAACCTCTGCTCTCTTAGCATTATTGAATCTATCAACGGTACCAACAAGATATCCAGTTATTCTTCTAATTCTCTCAAATTTTATATCGCTATCCTTTTCATTACGTCCACATGCTGGGCATATATCTCCGTTTATTATTCCAGAATATCCACAAACTGGGTCCCTATCAACAGGATGATTTATACTTCCATACCCAATTCCAGCGTCTTTCATCGCTCTAACAACTGACTCAAATGCGTCTAAATTATTAGTAGGATCACCATCTAGTTCAACGTAAGTAATATGTCCACCATTTGTATACTGATGATAAGGAGCTTCTATATTTATCTTTTCATATGCGCTTATATTATAATATACAGGCACATGGAATGAATTTGTATAATATTCCTTATCTGTAACACCTTTTATTTCTCCGTATTTTTTCTTATCTATCTCAGTAAATCTACCTGATAAACCTTCTGCAGGAGTACCTATTAAAGAGAAATTAAGACCGTATTTTTCTGTAGCCTCATCCATTCTATCCTTCATATGAGAAATAATAGCTAAACCAAGCTTCTGGGCATCCTCACTTTCTCCATGATGCTTACCTATAAGTGCTATTAAACACTCAGCTAAACCTATAAAACCAACTGTTAAAGTACCCTGTTTAATAACCTCTTCTAGCTCATCTTCTGGACCAAGCTCATCAGAACCCATCCAAACTCCCTGTCCCATAAGGAATGGGAAGTTTTTCATTTTCTTCTTACCTTGTATTTCCATTCTTTCTAATAACTGCTCTATAACTAAGTCTATCTTTTCATCAAGATCCTTAAAGAATCCATCTATATCAGGATTTGAACCATCTACACATCCATGAATTATACCTAATCTTGGTAGATTTATAGTTGTAAATGATAAATTACCCCTACCACTAACAGTTTCTGGACCACAAACATTTCCTATAACTCTAGTTCTGCATCCCATATAAGTAGCTTCTGTTTCAGGATTTCCTGGAACATAATACTTAGCATTAAATGGTGCATCTAAGAAACTAAAGTTAGGGAATAATCTCTTAGCAGATACCCTACAAGATAATTTAAATAAATCGTAGTTAGGATCTCCTGGATTTAAATTTACCCCTTCCTTAACTTTAAATATAAGTATTGGGAATATTGGTGTTTCACCATTTCCAAGACCTTTTTCCTGAGAAAGAAGAAGGTTCTTACTTACCATTCTACCTTCTGAAGAAGTATCTGTACCAAAGTTTATACTAGAGAATGGCACCTGTGCACCAGCTCTAGAATGCATTGTATTTAAGTTGTGTATAAATGCTTCCATTGACTGATAAGTCTTTCTATCTGTTTCTTTATACGCTTCTCTATAAGCAAACTTTTCTATTTTTTCTGCTTCAACTACTGTAATAGAGAATTTAGCTGCTAATTTTTCTATCACTCTAGTTATAAACTCTTCACTTTTATTTATATCAAGGCTTGCTTTTACATTAGTTTCTTTCTCTACATTGTAAACTATCTCTTTTACACTTTCATTTGTAGTTTCATCATCTAATTCATCTAAAAGAACAAGTCCTTTAGTTAAGTTAGATATGTATAACTTTCTAAATGTTTTATGAACACCTTCAGCTAAACCATAATCAAAGAATGGTATACTCTGTCCACCATGCTGATCATTCTGGTTGCTCTGGATAGCAATAGCTGCTAATGCTCCGTAACTCATTATATCGTTTGGCTCTCTTAAGAACCCATGTCCTGTTGAGAATCCACCTTCAAATAATTTTTCAACATCTATCTGGCAACAAGTAAGTGTTCCCATATTTAAAAAGTCCATATCGTGTATATGTATATCACCTGAATCATGAGCCATTGCATGTTCTGGCTTTAACACATTTGTCTTACAGAACTCTTTTGAAACAGCACTACCATACTGTAGCATTGTTCCCATTGCTGTATTTCCATCTATATTTGCATTTTCTCTTTTTATATCTGCATCGCCTGCATCAGAGAACGTTATCTTTTCTATCGCCTTCATTAATCTAGTCTTAGAATTTCTAACTCTAGTTCTTTCCGCTCTATAAAGTATATATTCCTCGCTAGTTTTAGCGTGTCCTGTTTCTATAAGTACTTTTACAACAGCATCCTGTACATCTTCAACACTAGGTACTTCTTCACCAAATTTTCTTTCTAATAAAGCTATTACTTCCTGTGTCAAATCCTCTGCCATTTTAAAATCTGGAGCTTTTCCTTCCTTTTTAGCAACATCTGAAGCTGCTAGAAAGATAGCTCTAGTTATCTTATTTTCATTAAATGGTATCGTTCTGCCATCTCTCTTTTTTATAAATTCAATCATTATAATTCCCCCTCAAACAACTATATATAGTATGTGATTTTTTTATAACCACTATATATAGTGTTTAAAATCTAAAAAAATTCCCTTTAACAACGTCAAAGGGCATCTCATAACTTATATGTTAAATGTTATCAAATTTATATATTTTCGTCAAACACACTGTAAGCATTGAAATTGCTTGTCCGTTTTTTTGAACTGTAGTGTTTGTAATGTTTATACGAAAGGTAAATTTTTTTGATTTTTTTGTAATTTCTTGTTTAATAAAGTGTTTTTGTGGTTATTATATTTTTTGTTTACTTTGTAATCTTGTATAAATATTTTTATACAGATATCTATTTTTTAATTTTTCTTGAGAACAAAAATTTCAATATATTTTTTAATAAAAAAATGCCCTCTATCATTTTGATAAAGAGCAAAATTTATTTTAGTTTCTTTTAATTATATTTTTATACTTCTTTTTTCCGATATAAGTACCAATATAATAGTCCAACAAATACCATTCCACCGATTATATTTCCTATCGTAACTGGTACTAAGTTAGAAAACATCGTACCAAAGTTTAATCCAGATAATTGCTCAGCAGTTATTCCATATAGTTCTGTAGCTTTTGCTGCATATAATGGGTTATGAGCTGCAAATATTCCCGCTGGAATATAGTACATATTTGCTACACAGTGCTCAAATCCAGATATTACGAATACAAATATCGGGAAAAATATTGCTATGCATTTCCCAACAACGTCTTTCGCTGTAGCAGCCATAAATATCGCCAAGCACACTAGTACGTTGCATAAAATTCCAGAAACTATCGCTTGCATAGGATCTATTCCAACTTTTCCCAAAGCTACCTTTATCGTAAATGCTCCGGCACCACCATCGCTAAAGTTTAGCTGACCACAGTTATTTATCATCCCTGCCATTAGTGCTGCTCCAATGAAGTTACTTATGTAGACTATTGTCAGGTTTCTGATCATTCCTTTTAGTTTTGCTTTTTTGTCGTATACTGCCATTGATATTAGGCAGTTTCCTGTGAATAGTTCTCCACCTAGTAGGACGATTAGCATTAGACCTATTGGGAATACTGCTCCAGCTACTGTTCTTGCTAGTCCCACGTTTGATATTCCATGCATTGCAAGGCTACTCGCTTCTGCACCGATTCCTATGAAAAATCCTGCTGCTATTCCAAGAAGGATTAGTTTTTTTGTTGTTAGGTTTGTTTTTTTGATTCCGTTTCGGATGTTTTGTTCTATTACTTCTGTTATGGTCTGAAAGCCCATTATTTCAACTCCTTGTTTTTCGTTTGTTTATTTTTATGTTAGAAGGAGTTTTTATTTTTGTCAATATGGTTTACTTTATATTTATCTAATTATCATTAAATACATCAAATGTTATTAATAAGCTGATGACAAAGTTGATGTATCAATTTATGCAAAACCATTTAAATACATCAAATGCTATTAATAAGCAATAATATTTATTCAACTCTACTCCGTATTCTTCTTATTTAAATACATCAAATGTTATTAATAAGCAATAGTTGCAGTTACTTTAGATAGGGTGATAGGCAAATTTAAATACATCAAATGTTATTAATAAGCTTGTAGAAACAAAAGAGAATACTTATAGATATTTTGATTTAAATACATCAAATGTTATTAATAAGCAGCAGGCACTAAGAGCTTAGGAGGATTTTCTATAGAATTTAAATACATCAAATGTTATTAATAAGCTCGCTATTGCGATTTGACTAGAACCAACTGGAACACATTTAAATACATCAAATGTTATTAATAAGCAGTTCTTCAAGGAAATCCTGGAAAGCGAAAACTCAAATTTAAATACATCAAATGTTATTAATAAGCTTCAACATTAAAACGATATGGAAATGCTTTAGTCTTATTTAAATACATCAAATGTTATTAATAAGCTCGTCAAGGACTGGAGGCTCATATAGTTTCCCATTGATTTAAATACATCAAATGTTATTAATAAGCACTGTATCCTTCTACCTGAAGTTTAGCTTCATCCCAATTTAAATACATCAAATGTTATTAATAAGCGATAACTCTTCTACTTTTATATTTTCTAGAACCCCTATTTAAATACATCAAATGTTATTAATAAGCTAGTGCCGTCCTCAGTAAGTAAAATATCGTTCATATATTTAAATACATCAAATGTTATTAATAAGCCTTTGACAACCACAACTACGAATATCTTTTTTTAGAATTTAAATACATCAAATGTTATTAATAAGCAGCTAATTCTACAATAAACCCACTAGATGTAATAGTATTTAAATACATCAAATGTTATTAATAAGCTGACGTTTATATACGCCCCTGGAAGTAGTTTATTTTGATTTAAATACATCAAATGTTATTAATAAGCATGGTTAGTAAATCAAGTTCTTTTTCGTCACAGAATATTTAAATACATCAAATGTTATTAATAAGCTCTATTACTAGTAATATTTCATTTTGGTTTTGAATATTTAAATACATCAAATGTTATTAATAAGCTTGTTTACCCAAGTTCTGTGTCTTAATTAGCACGTCATTTAAATACATCAAATGTTATTAATAAGCAGAAGCTTCTGTCATAAAGGATTTTAGGCTTTTAAAATTTAAATACATCAAATGTTATTAATAAGCCATTCTAGCCTTTTTAACAAAACTAGTATTATAAGGATTTAAATACATCAAATGTTATTAATAAGCTTATAGAGGTGAAGTTAAAATACTTACAACTAATAAATTTAAATACATCAAATGTTATTAATAAGCAATAACAATAAAAGAAGCGAAGGATAAATTTTTAAAATTTAAATACATCAAATGTTATTAATAAGCGCTCTACTATTAGAGATGCATTAGATAATATTCTTAAATTTAAATACATCAAATGTTATTAATAAGCCTTTTTAGTTTCTCTTGTGTATGTTTTCTCTTTGTTATTTAAATACATCAAATGTTATTAATAAGCATATTTTGCATACTTTGAAGATGAGGAGGAATTCGCATTTAAATACATCAAATGTTATTAATAAGCTTATCAGAGTGCCAAGATAATGCGACAGAATTATGGATTTAAATACATCAAATGTTATTAATAAGCTTATTTATGTTTCTTTAATTTTTCTAGTCTTTCTTATTTAAATACATCAAATGTTATTAATAAGCGATATTAGTCATTGCTTGCTTAGCTCCATTAGCTTTATTTAAATACATCAAATGTTATTAATAAGCTATTTCAGGAACTGCTAAGTAGTTAAATTTGAAATAATTTAAATACATCAAATGTTATTAATAAGCGGAAGCAATTAATTTGGCTGATGTACGGGATAAAATATTTAAATACATCAAATGTTATTAATAAGCAGAATATATTCGCTAAAAAAGAAAGGATTAATTAGAGTAATTTAAATACATCAAATGTTATTAATAAGCCATTAAGCCTATTATTCCAATTACTACTGAACTTAGATTTAAATACATCAAATGTTATTAATAAGCTGTTTTCGCTTGAGTTTTACCACCTATCATATTTAATTTAAACACATCAAATGTTATTAATAAGCATTTATATATCATTCTTTCATGATCTGTATAAAGCATTTAAATACATCAAATGTTATTAATAAGCCCTCTGCTATATTTGCAAGTATTATTGGTTTTTTACTATTTAAATACATCAAATGTTATTAATAAGCCATCTGTTATTTTGTTTAACTCTGCTAGATTATCAATTTAAATACATCAAATGTTATTAATAAGCGACAGGCATACCAGCAGATAGGGTAATAAGACACTAATTTAAATACATCAAATGTTATTAATAAGCATATATATCGGCGCTTTGTTTATCATAAATATCGATATTTAAATACATCAAATGTTATTAATAAGCCATAGTAAAATTAATACTCTTAAAAATTATTATATCATAAAACTATTGAATTTCTCCCATTTCTTATTTTATTTACCAACGATTTAAAAATTATTAAATCGTTGAAATATACACAATTCCTAAAGATTGCTGGGATATTTATAGAATCAACTCATCATCCTTATATCTTTTTTCGCCTATAACATCCTCTTCAAAACAAGAATCATTCATCATTTTTATAATACATATAAAATCATCTTCCTTTACAACTTTTTTTAATTCAGATTTTAAACTAATAATCTTTGAAGGTGTTATATCTCCTCTAAATACGGAATTCTGATAATGTACTAAATACTTTTTACAAATCTTAAATACCTTCCGAACTCTTTTCTCACCTACATCATAAAATAAGAATGCATAATTATAGTTTTTATTCTTCATTCCTAAACACCTTCTTTAGCTGAAAAAGGAACAAATTCCTTATCTTCAAGAATGTATTTTATTAATTTGTAGCAATCCAGTTTTATAGCAGTCTTATAGCTAATCTTTCTTTTTAATCGATCATGTTTAAAAACTGCTTCCATTCTACTCTCAAATTCTTTTATAAAGATTTCTCGTCCTTCTTCATTTAAAACACAATAATTTACACTCTTTTCAAAATGCTTTTCTACTTTTATCCTTTTATTATTCACCAAATTAAATATAGTTTTAAAAACTATTATAGGTTTAAACACTTCACTCAAATCTAAACTCAATGAAAATCTACCTTCTGAAGGCTCATGTAAAAAACTGATTCTTTGATCTAGATGTGTTTGATAAATTACAGAAATAACTTTCGAATACAATAAAGAATTTCCAAAAGAAATCATAGCATTCATAGGATTATCTGGTGGTCTTTTTACTCTTTTATTCATTATAAATTCTTCATTAACAAAATATTTGAAAGAAGCATAAAATCTATACCAAAGTTCACCCTCATAAGCCATTACTTCCGGAACTGTTGAGGCTTCACTTAATTTAGCCGGCAGTTCCTTTTTTATCCAATCAATAACTTCTTTTACTTCCTTCTTTCCATGCTTATAATAATGGTGCAATAGCTCCGAAATATTTTCTCCAATTCCCAAAACAATTGCTTTTGCAATTTCTATTCTAGAAGAATTAAACTTTTCAACTTGTTTTAAAAGAAGTTTTCCACTTCTATATTTTTCTTTAGGATAAAAAGTCCCGCTATAACCTTCATAATAATTAAAAAAATGTACTATTATATTATTTCTAGAAAGATAGTCTAGTAGTTTTGTATTTATAGAAACTTCATTTAGAATATAAATTTCTTTTGTATTTTCTATTGGTATATATACATTTTTACCGTTTTTTCTAAAGCATATAGAATTATCTTTTCTTGTAAGCTCACCCATTGATGTTATATACTTTGTACTTCCCATAAATATTCCTCCTTAAATATAGCAGTAGTAATAATATGCACACTTCTTACATTTTGGTTTCTTCTCTACTTTTGGAACTTCATCACATTCTAAAAGTTTTTCTATCTTCAAAATATATTCATCCAATTCTCTTTCATTTTCCTCATTTAACTCAACAATCATTGTCTTTTTATCAGATTTATTTTTCTCACAAAACTCTATCTTTCCTTTTTTAACAATACCCTTTTCTTTTAGTATTTTTAGATAATATAGTATTTGCCATTTTGCTGCTTCCGAATCTGCATCAGATTTTTTTACTTCAACTAAGTAATCTCTAGTTATTTTATCTATCTTTATATTATCTATAGTCAACTCAACATTTCCCGAATCCAATTTTTCTTCATGTATTGCTCTTCCTATTTTTACTTCTTCACTATTATCTTCTAAATTTATTTTATTTCCATGTAGATAACATTGTCTTTTACAATGAAAATAGTAGTTTATCAATGTTCCATTTACCATACGAAACACCTTCTTCTAAAATATTTTTTTCTTTTAATAAAATAACTGCTCCTTATAAAACTTTTCTCTGTCTAACTTATCATTCTTAATATAATATTCTCCATCTTCAAAATATAAAATATCTCCTATAGAATCATTATACTCATTTCCATTTACATCATTTATCTCATAAATAAAGTAATTCATTTTCTTATTAATTCTAGATAATTCAACTTTCCACTGAGCATAGTCCAATTCTTTTGAAACTTTTTCTCCTTCTTCATTGTAATATTCATAACCTAAAAGAAGTTTTTTATAATCATTCCATACATCCTTACCAAACAACATATTTCCATTATCATCTGATATAGTTCTATTTAAGAAAATTCTTTGACGATTTCTACTATCATCAATTAACTTCATTCTTTTTTTGATTTCATTAAAATTTAATTTACCAACTTTTTCTTTATAGAATAATTCTGTTCCTTTATAATAATTTTGATTTTTCTTCATTAAGAACTCCATTATTTTGTCATAATATATACTAAACTCTTTATTCATAAGAGCTTTTCTCATATCTTCATTTTTCTCTATCGTTAAATTATTTTTTACTGCGATATCATTTCTATAAATATCATCTGCCTTATCCTTATTAAAGAAATATACTATTGAATTATCTTTTTTTGCAGATCTATTTATTCTTCCCATAAACTGCTCTTCACTATCTATTTTAGATGTATCCTTATATCCTATATCCATGTCTATATCTACACCCGCCTCGACAACTTGTGTCGCTATTAGAAGTATTTTACCCGATTCAGCTTTTACCTCATTTATTATCTTTTTTCTTTCATGAATATTATCATCACCAGTCATAAGCGCTATCTTTAATCCATCTATCTCATTTTCTTCGATAAACATATTATAGAAATCCATTGCACTTTGTTTTTTTATAAATTCAATCATTATTTTGTCATATTTTTTTAAATTATCACTTATATGTTCGAATAAAACTTTATCTATATCGTCTTTTTCAATTTCTTCATTTAATAACTCATACGATACCTCTACTCTATTTTTAAATAACTTATGAGGGAAATATTTTTCTCTATCGTCTATTAATTCAACTGAATATCCTTTTTCTCCTATTAATTTAGTTAAATCTGGTAGAGTTGCCGACATAATTATTATCTTCATATTTAAAATTTCTGAGAAAGTATATAAAAATTGAATTATTTCTTCCCATATTGTACTTTTATAACTTTGGATTTCATCAAATACTATTACACTATCTATTAACTGTATAAATCCAAAACAAGATGCTGCAGTATCTCCAAACAAGGTATCAAATAAACTTACATGAGTTGTTAATATAAACGGATAATTTAAAAACTGTCTGTCTAATAGTGCTCTCTGGTATTTGTTACATATATCCTCATCTTTGGTTTCATTAACAACAATTTCTTCAAGTGAATTTACTACAGCTATATCATTTTCTAACACTGTATTTCTGAATATTTTATCCAAACTTTCTCTATTCTGTTCAACTAGATTGTTGAATGGATATACATAGTATAATTTTTTAAATCCTTCCTTCATCATCTTTAAGCTAAGATTTACAGCTGCATTACTCTTTCCACTCCCTGTTGGAGCTTCTAGCAAATAAACTCTTTTGTCTTTATTTTCTATATACTTTCTTTCTGCATCTAAGAACATTTCACTTCTCATTACATTTATGTTTTTTTCATCAGAGAAGTCATCTCTTTTTCCATAGCTATCTTTTTCATATTTTCTTATTATTTTTGTAAGTTCTGTTTCTTCAAATATTTTATCGTAGCCAGCTGGATCCTCTGTAGAACCGAAACTATTCATTTTAGAGTCAGACATATATTGAGATGTTGAATAATAATCACAAGATACTAATGATGAATACAGAAGTTTAGCATATATGTATATCGCTATTGAGGATTCTTTATTATCTTTTTTCTCAACTCTATCTATAGTATTATACATATCTTTTTTATAGTTTAATCTGTTTAAAATTTCTTCTTCAGATAAACTATCTTCAAGTATAGATTTTAAAGTTTCATAATTTTCTTTTATAGCGTTTGTTATATCTTTTAATCTACCGAACTTTCCATCAACACCTATAAATTTATAAAACTCATCTAGGTTCCCATGATGTTTAGATATTATATATGCGTTTACAAATATAAATAATTTAAAATCTTTTTCTAGTTCTTCATCTTTAAAATTAAATTCTTTTATTTTGTAGAAGTACTTCTTTATGTATATAAGAGCTGATATAAGAGAATGTTTACTTCCCTCGCCAATATCTTCACTTATTTTATCCAATTCTTTTTCTCTCATAAGATTATTATTTTTCATCTTTTTCTTTTGAAATAATGGATTTCTCTTACCTTCATCATGATGCCATATAGCATCTACAAAAGCATCTTTAAATATTTGCATTTCATCTTTTGTAATATTTCGCTCAAGATATTTGAGCACACACTTTTCTACCTTATCTAAAATTCCCTTTTCTTTATCTATTCTTTTAAAATAATCTAAACATAAATCTTGATGTTCACTTAATAATTCTTTTTCCTTATTTTCTTTTCTATGAGCATAAATATTCATATACACCCTCCTATAAAAATAGGACCACTAATTAAAGCGGTCCTTATTTTAATTAATAAAATACTATATTTTTTTCACCAGCTTTAAATACTTGTGAATTAAATTTACTAATTCTTTCATTAGTAAATACAAATTTAGCTAACTCATACATATTATTTTTTTCGTCTAAACCTATAGGTAAGTACTCCGTATAACGATAAATTATTTTTAAATCTTCTTCCTCCTCTTCGTCATCATCTTCAATTATATAACTTTCCCGTTCTTCATATTTAAAGAGACTATTTATTATAAGATTTTTATCACTTACTTTTTCTACATTTTCTATAACTTCTATATCATCTATATTTGCCGGATGATCATTTTTCCCAAGATAGGGAATGTATACACATTCCCTATTTATAATTTTTTCTGCTAGTTCTTCGCCAACTTCAGAATCTATCAAAAAATATATATTCCAAGTTGGTTCCTCTAACCATTGTTCTTTTACTATAAGGTTTCTACCATTTTCATCTGATGCATAACCTGCAGAGTTATTAAACGTATGAATTTTTTTAGAAAATTGTCCCACCTCTGTTAAAGGTTCTATTGCTATTTTTAAATCTTTCAGTCTATCATAAAATTCAGGGTAGATTGCATTTTCATTTTGTTGCTTTTGGTATCCACCATAGCCCATTATTGCTCCTAGCATTCCTAGAAGAGCAACTTTATGTATGTTTCCGTATGTAAAGTAATAATACGCATTAACTTCATTATTTTTGAAGAATGCTGTGTTACCACTAAGTTTAAATTTTAGTACTTTCATTAATTACACCTCTTTCTGTGTAACAATGTTAAACATTTTTACTCCTTCTAAATCTGTTTCTATATTTGTAGTAAGCGGATTGTAGTATATTTCCATTGAATTTATTTTATCTTCTATTCCAGATATTAAATCTTTTATATTAACTCTTATTATGTTCTTCTCACCTTTTTCAAACTCTATAAATTTATCAAGGTTTGGTAAATATGTTTTATTATCTGTTTCTATAAATAGTCCAAATTCATTATCACATCCTGATTTTGAATTTGTATCAAATGCTGTCATTGCACTTAATGCAGCTCTTTTGAATTCTAGGTAATCTTCTTCTGTATATCCTTCTGTTACTCCCATTTCTTCAAATTCTTTATATACGTTAGGGTTTATACTAAATGGGAAGAAGTAATGTGCCTCATCTGTCATTATTTTTGTTCCTAATGTTGAGTTCTTTGCTATTTCATCATTATCTTCCTCATTCCCATCTTCATTATTCTTCTTTTGCTTTGGTTTAGCCGGCTTTGCATTTGGATCTCTAAATGGAGATAATATTTGCTGTTCCTCTATATATGTATCCCTATATTTATTCATCCCCTGTCCTATCTGTACAGCACCTGTTATTGATATTGGTGTCCCAGATTCAGCAAATGTCGCACCAAAATTTTTAACATCTATTGCACTAAATAAATTTTTTAATATATCTCTAACATCTTTAACTTTATTCAAATCTTCAACTTCAAATACATTTTCAAATCCTTCTTTCAATGCTCTTGGTACTATTATTGCCTCGTCTTTTTTCTTCTCGATTCTCATTGTTTTTATATATAGGACATCTTTTCCTTCAAGCTGCCATATTTTTTTTATAGTAAACTTAAAAGATTTGTCACTAGCATATATTGTTCCATTTGATAAACTTTTTGGATATCCATTAAAATCTGCATTCATCATTGCATTTATTGCAGAAACTCCTAACACACCATATACTCTTCTCGCTAAGTTAGCCATTTTTTATTCCCCCTTTTATTTATTTTCTTCTTTTTTAATAAAGAATATTTTACTATCTAGAAAACCTGCTAATAATAAATTTTTATTTATTTTATTTTTTACTTCATATCTAAGAACTTTTCCTAATACAGAACTCATTCTATTGTAATATCTTGCATCTATAGAATAGTTATACTTTTCATATAGTCTTATTAATTTATTTTTTATAATTTTGTCATTATCTGTGTTTAAGAACTGATTTATACTTGATGCTGGTACTGTCTTCGCCTTACTAAATGATAGAAGTCCTGAAACTATTTGTCCTACCAGATAACTATATACATCATCATTTTCAATATCCCAGTTATCTTGCTCTTCTTTTTCTAAAAGTATTTTTTCTATTAGATATTCTCTTATTTCTTCCATCAATTCTTCCTCCTCTTTTTTATTTGTAAAGTAACTAATTAATGAATATCTTAAATTCATTTGTTTTTTTGCAGCTATAATTTTTCCTTCTAATATGTTTGATTTTATTATTTTTAATATAGATTTATCTAAAGTATTACAAATACCATTTGTAACTCCCTTATAAAACCACTTTAGATAAATATCTCTTGTCATTAAAAGTTCTTCTTTTATTTTTAAATTTTTAATCTTTATATCTGAAGCATCTCTGAAATAATTTTCTATTAGTTTATATTCAAAAAGTACTCCATTTATTAATCTTTGAATATCACTGTATTTTTCATAGATCATATATTCATATTTATCATCTTCTAAATTCGTTTTTATAACCTGTCTATATTGAAAACTCTTACAAGTTTTATCTCCAAAATTACTTATAGTATCATACTCTTGGATTGCAGCTTCTGTTTTAGTTTTATCTTCATGTAAAAATACATTCAAATATACCCCAGATTTTATTCTTTCTTTTGGTATCTCTCCATTTTTATATCCCTTTATAGTACCCTTATCATAGTCAATGTATATATTATATTTTTTCTCTGAGATAATATTAGCCATTAAATTAAAAAGTTCATAATAATTAAGGGCTTCGTCTTGAGTGGTTAAAATAGGTACTTTTGTTTTTCTAGTTTTATTTTCAAGAAATGGCTTTTTGCTATTCATTCCAATATTATTCCCATTTAAGCCTACTACTTTTTCTCCTACTTTTACATTGTAATCATTTTTATTATATATATTGGGAAGTAAATATCTTTTACCTTCATTTTTATACAATTCTTTAGTTCTTTTTTTATCATTTTTTAAGACAAAAAATATTTTAAAGTAGCTTTTGTCTTTTAAGTCATACTTATTATCTTCCCAGAATTTATTTTTTAGAACCCACTTTTCTATTTTCTCTAATAGTTCTTCGTCTATTTCCTCTAAATTTTTTGAAGCTGATTTATATGCTTCTTTAGCTTTTTTATTTGTGTATTTTTTTTCTATATTTTTTAATAAATTATAATATTCCATTATAATTTTATCATTTAATTTTTTCTTTTCGTCATCGGTTGTTATTGATTGTTTTTTAAAGAATAACGTTAGATAATTATTAGAATGAATTTTTTTCTTTGTATCTATCGGTTTATTCCTACTTATTAACGAACTATTATAATCTAAAAATTTTATATAATCATAATCCCTAATTACAATATCTTCCTCATCTGCTTTTTTGCTATTATTTATTTCTATAGGTTCTTGTATTTCAAATTTATCTCCATCTATTTCTACCAAGACATATGTTCCATTTTGAGGAACGTAAGCGTCTAGTATTAATCTTTCTGGATTTTCACAGTTTTTTTTCATATTATTGTATACATCAACGAGATCTTTTAGCAAATTAATCACCTCTCTTATATTTGATATATTTTTTATTTTATATATTTCGCATTAACGAACCCAGCACCTCTTGGTCCAAGATCCCCTAAAGCTACAGCTTGAGCAAAGTTAGCTAATTTTTGTGCCTGTTCGTTTCCTGCAATTGTAAGTTCTATTTTATCTCCTGGTAACTTTATCCCCTTGTATTTAAATCCTATAGGACATTTATTTTTGATTACTATAGATGTAAACAGTTCAAAATTCTCATCTATTTTAGTATTGAAGAAAGAGTTAAATTTTTTTATAAGATTTATTTTTAAACCTTCCATATATTGTTCTACATCCATAACTTCTTTCCAATATTTTTTCTCATGAGTCTTAACAATTACTGGAGATAGAGCATATAGCTTTTCTATTGGTCTTTCTTCTAATATCCTTACCTTCGCTTCTAGCCCTTTTAATTCTTTTGTTGTAGTATTAGGTAAATTTTCTAGTAAGAATTTTGCTAATTTATAGTCTACTGTTCTTATTTTTAGCTCGTATATATTTCCTTTAGTATAAGACTTATTAATTTTATAAGGATATAACGTATTGAAGGAATAATTTTTAAAACCTATTCCTCCATGAAGTTTTTCAAATTCCTCATCTTTTACCATAGTATCATCAATAAAATACCCACACTTCTCTTTTACATCCTTATTGTTAATATCTTCTAAAGTATAAACTTTTAATATTAACTCAAAAATTTGCATATTCGAAGCACTTCCCTTCTATAGTTATATATTTATATTAAATTTTCAAAATATTAAATTTTATCTACACTTAGATTATATTAAATAAAATATTCTACGTCAAGTATATTTCTGTTTTTTTACAAAAGAAAAAGTAATGCTTATACAAACATTACTTTCTTTTCTATTTACAATACATCTTATGTTTTAATTAAGCTAAAATATTACGACAAGAATATACCGTATATTTAAATACACCTTGTGTTTTTCTTTCATTTTATTTTAACATAATTTATGTATAATATCTAAAATTATAATCATTTTTATACAAAATATATATTTGAAATATTGTTTTTTATTATACATTCCTCTATTTTTCTGAAAATTTTCAAAAAATTTTCCCAAACTATAGATATCTATCCTCAAATAATATATTATATAAAGTATAAAAAATTAAACTAGATTTTAAAAAACAAAATAAACAGTCAAAAAATTACATAAAACATAACAAAATAAACCAAAACCAAAAATCAGGCTGCTTATCATAAAGGAGGAAACTAAAAATGAAACTAGCAACAAAATTAGACACACTAACACCGTCGTTTACGATAGGAATAAGTTCAAAAGTAAAAGAAATGAAAGCAAATGGAATAGATGTACTAAACCTAAGCATAGGTGAACCAGACTTCACAGTTCCAGAAAAAGCAAAAGCATACGGAAAAAAATCATTAGATGAAGATTGCACTAAATACGATCTTGTTCCAGGGCTTAAAATACTTAGAGAAGAAATTGTAAAAAAATTAAAAAGAGAAAATAACTGTAATTACACAATAGATGAAATAGTATTATCTAGTGGTGCAAAAAACTCTATAACTAACGCACTTCTTGCAGTAACTAACCCAGGAGAAGAAGTTCTTATACCTAAACCATATTGGGTAAGTTATCCAGAAATGGTTAAACTTACTGGTGCAGTTCCAAAATTCATAGATACAAAAAGAGAAAATGGATTTAAACTAACTAAAGAAGAATTAGAGGCTGCTATAACTGAAAAATCAAAAATGCTTATCCTTACTAACCCTTCTAACCCAACAGGAAACGTATATACAAAAGAAGAGTTAATAGATATAGTTAATGTATGTATTGAAAAAGAAATATTCATACTAGCTGACGAAATATATGAAAGAATTTGCTATGTTGATGGATTTACTTCTGTAGCATCTCTTTCTGAAGAAGCAAAAGACATAACAATAACTATAAATGGATTTGCAAAGTCAGTTGCTATGACAGGTCTTAGACTTGGATATACTGCATCTAACAAAGAAGTTGCAAAAGCTATGAGCTCTATACAGGGACATTTAGTTTCTCATCCTTGTTTAACTGCTCAGTATATAGGATATGGAGCATTAGTTGAATGCGAAGAAGATATAAAACACATGGTAAGTGTTTACAAATCAAGAAGAGATATGCTTGTTGAAAGACTTGACGCTATAGACCATGTTTCATACATACAGCCATCTGGAGCATTCTATATGTTTATAGATTTAAGTGAAGTTGCAGAAAAATACGATTGGAAAGAAAGTTTTTCAATAGAATTCTGTGAAGAGCTTCTTAATAAATATCATGTAGCTGGAGTTCCTGGTATAGCATTTGGATTAGACAATTATATGCGTATATCTTATGCTTGTAATGAAGAAACTTTCATGACTGCAATGGATAGATTAGAAGAATTTGTAAAAGCTATATTTGCTTAATTTTGATAAATAAAAAAAGGGGTATATAAAATTTTTTCTGTAAATAAGCCCTCTATGGCTTAAACTACCGTT
>NZ_QUGE01000036.1:0-18763 GCF_003478825.1 Peptoclostridium sp. AF21-18 | reverse complement strand
GCCTTATAGGCGTCAAATGAAGAACCCCCAGTTTTACTGGGGGGTTCCTTTTTTGTGAGTTGTGTATAAAGTAAATTTAAGTTAAAAAAACTTGCGATTATTAATTAAGCTATAACTCCTGCTTTTCTTTCAAGGTCAGCTTTTGTTACAACTTTGTAGTTTTTGAATACTTTAGAACCTACAAATCCTGCTATAGAACCACCGATTGCTGCTATAACAAGAGCCATTACAACTTTCATAGGATCATTGAATGCGAATGGAGCTAATAATCCAGGTATTGGAGAAGCTGTACCAGGAGCATTATTTATGATACCTAAAGCTGCTGCACCCATTCCTGCGAAACCTCCACCGAAGAAGTTAGAGCAGAATATTGGTATTGGGTTTGAAGTAACAAGTGGTGCCTGAGTAAGAGGTTCAAGCATAACTGCGATTACGTTACTCTTATCTCCTAATTTTAAACCATGGAATATAAATCCGTTAGTGAATGATCCACCGAAGCAAGCTATTGCTGCGATACCCATTGCTAAACCTTTAAGTCCAAGCATAGCAGTTAAAGCCATTGAACTTAGAGGAGATGTACATATCATCTTCATGATTCCACCTAGAAGGAATCCCATTACAAGTGGTGACTGTTCTGCTGCTGCAGATATTGTTCCACCTATCTGTACTAGAGTAGCATCTACTAATGGAGTAGCACCTATTGCTATAAATCTAGCTAGAGGAGCTATTAGTAAAGTACCGAATATTAAGTTTAATCCTTCTGGTAATTTCTTTTCTATTATTGGTATTATAAATCCAACTATATAACCTGCTATAAATCCAGGAAGTATACCACAGCCACCGCAAGCAACACCGGCAACGATTGAAAGTACTGGGTTAGCACCCATTGCTATAGGAACTGCGATTGCTGAAGCAACTCCACCCATTCCTCCTGAAATACTACCAACTTCTGCTAGGAAGCTTATACCAAATAAATCACCAGAGATGTATTTGTGTATTGCTTCTACTAGGAAAGTAGCAACTGCTGCATCTGCCATACCACCCATAGCTACAGATCCTTTTGGCATCTTGAAGCTAAAGAATGAGAACCCAGCAAGTACAAGTAATAATAGACCAAGTCCAGATAAAATTGTCATCATAAGCTTTCACCTCATAATATTATAGATTGTGTTTATAAGAAAGGGTTTTCTTATCGTTAAAATCAATATAATATATGAGTTTTAAAAAGTTTCAAAAAGTTACAGAAAAGATGAAAAAAATTTAACAAAAAAATTGAAATTTTTTCAAAATTAATACAAAAAAATTATTTTGCGACTTAAAAAAATTATATAGTCCTTTAAAAAATAATTTTTAAACGAAAAAAATCGAAATAAAATTCTATGGTAAACATTTTCAAAATTAACAAAGTTAAATTAGGTGAAAAAAATAAGAAAAAAACAATATAAAACTTGTTCATATTTTTAACAATTAATTAGATGAAATGAAATTTATAAATTGTATAAATAAACAAAATTACAAATAAAAAGAGGCTGATTTTGAAAAATAACTTGAAAAATTTATAAAAACATATAGTTATTAACAATAGATGTAAAAATTGGAATGAAAAAAGGCACGATTTTTGCTAAAAATAAATCATGCCTATTAATCCATATATTTTTTTAGATAACTTAATTCTGAACATAAAGTACAAGAGAGTTTAAGAAGTTTCTAATTTTTACATTTCCATGCTTAGTACTTTTTCCTCTTATATAGTCCATTTCCTTTCTAACTTGCTCGAAGTTGTAAAGGTTTGTCGCAAATTCAAGGAATATATCATTTGAATAGTCTTCAATTCCAAGATTAGCTAAATTTATCATACCAGTATTTGCCGCACGTCTTATTCTTTGTTCCATAGATTTAGGGTTGTCTGTAAATTTAGAACAAAGTTCATTTAAAGTAACGTTTTCTATGTTCCGATTTTTTTCTATTATATATTCAATCAAAGTTATAATGTCCTTGCTTCCTATTTCACCTATTATACCAAGTTTTTGAAGAACAGTTTTTAGCTTTGGAAGCCATACTTTTTCAGAAGGAGCACAAGTATTATTGTTTCCAAGATTATTGTTAAATAGGTTTTGAACAGTTGCTACAGTTCTTTTAAGATTTAATGAATCTTTGACCTTTTTAAGAACAGACTCAACTTCTATACTATTTATAGGTTTTTGAATGTAGAACTCTATACCGTTTTCATACGCCTCAGAAATCATATCTTTTGAAGAAACCTGAGATAACATAACAAATACAAGAGAAGGGTTTATTTCAGCAGCTTTTTTTATAAAAGCAATACCATCCATATTAGGCATTAATAAATCAACGACAACTATATCTACATTACTTACGCTTAAATCTTCTATTGCATCCTCAGGATTTCCATAAGATCCCACAACTTCACCGATGTTTCTTTCTTCTATAATTAACTTTAATATTTTTCTTATATTTTTATCATCATCAACTAAATAAAATTTCATTCTTTTAAATCACCTTCAATTCATTTTTTGGAATGTTTATTACAAAAGAGGTATTTCCAGGCTCAGAAGCAACATTAATACTTCCATTAAACTGGTTTTCCACTATATCTTTAACCAGGTTAAGACCTAAACCTCTGTTTATTTCTCCAGTTTCAAAATTTATCTTTGTTGAGAATCCAGGCTCAAATATTTCTAAAATATCTTCTGAATCTATTCCAGGACCGTTATCTCTAATTAAAATAGAATAATATTCCTCGTCTATATCTTTTTTTGTGCTAGTTTTAAGCTCTATTTTGAAGTCTATTACAATTTCTTTATCTTTAGCAGCTTCAACAGAATTGGTAAATAGATTTCTAAAAATAGACATAAAGAAATACTCTTTATCTGTGTATAGGTTTTCATCAAAGTTATTATTAAAAATAACAGTTTTTCCTTTTTCAGTAGCTTCATCAGATGTAGAACCTTCTAAAAGATTTACTATATCTGATATATACATACCGTTGTTTTCTAAGTTTAAATTCATAGCTTCAGAAATTCCCCTAAGAATTAAGACATATTCTTTCTTTATTTCGTGTATATCTTTAGCAACATTAAGAGCTTCTTTTGATATTTCTTCATCAACGCCCCGTTTTTTCATATCATTGAATAGCTTATAAGAAGAATTCATAGTTTCTTCTATTAATGAAGTATTTTTCTTCATCCAAATTATTTCTCCATTTAGTTTAGAAATTAGTAGCATAAGCTTTTTATATCTAACTGCATGTTCTTCCTTCATAAAAGTAAGATGATACTTCTTTAGGAAGGTAATCAAAGCCCATATTATAAACGATCTAGATATAGCAACAAATATTATACAAAGTTGAACCTTTATTTCAAATGTATTTATGCTAAATCTAAGAATAAGTTCTACTAAATTTGCCAAATAGTCCATTAATATAAACCAAATTATGTCGGAATCGTTTTCCAGAACCTTACTTCTTTTTTTCGAATACAGATAAATAAGAAATCCATATGCAATGTAGAAGAAAGACTCAGGCAGGCAATTTAAAGCAGCTTGTTCTTGAAAACCTTGTTGTAGCCAAATCGCTCCAAATCTAGTTATAAAAACTCCTATCGCAGAAAAAATACTAACCGGTATAATTGGAAAATCTTCAATTAAAAATAAAAATACTGGAAAAGTTATTATTCCTATAGATATTTTAAAATTATT
Source organism: Peptoclostridium sp. AF21-18 (assembly GCF_003478825.1). NCBI lineage: Bacteria > Bacillati > Bacillota > Clostridia > Peptostreptococcales > Peptoclostridiaceae > Peptoclostridium > Peptoclostridium sp. AF21-18. The sequence goes on along the minus strand of NZ_QUGE01000036.1, from coordinate 15,046 downwards.
TAAAAATAAATTCATATTAAATTGTGCAGCAAGCACTGTTATTAATCCAAAGAGAATTGTAGTTTCAAAAAAATTTTTTCTACTAAATGTTTTATATTTCATCTTTTTCCCTCGTTTTTTATTATTACAAAATATATTTTAACACGTAAATAGTATTATTGAAAGTTTCTATATAAATAAATTTTAAAATATATTTTAACTATAATTATTATTTATGGCATAAAAAAGAATGAACATACAAACCAATTAATATGATAAGATATTATTGTAAGAAAGGAAGTGATTTAAGCATGAAGAATAATGTAGATAAAAATTATTTCAAAGACCTAAACAGAAAAGATTATATAGAAAAGGCGTATGAAATAATAACTAATGAAGGAACAAAGGCTATTTCGATAAGAAGAATTGCAAAGGAAATGGGATGTAGTTCTACATGTTTATATAGATACTTTAAAAATTTAGACGAGCTACTGTTCTATGCACAGATGGGATTTTTAAATTGTTATCTTGAGGATTTAGAAAATGCAGAGAAAACATGGAAAACAGTATGGGATCAGCATCTAGGTGTATGGGAGTGTTATACAAGAGCAGCATTTAGATATCCTGAAGCATTTGATATGATATTTTTACATGAAAATAGCAAGAATTTAGATACAGCTGTGGTTGAATATTATAATATGTTCCCAGAAAATTTGAGTGGATTTAAAGAACATTTAAAAAAGATGCTTGAAACTCCTGGATTTTACGATAGGGACTTTGAGATGTGTATGCAATGCGTTGATGCAGGTCAGATAAGCTTGGAAAATGCAAAGAAGATGAACCATATGGAGTGTACTCTTTATATGGGATATTTAAAGGATATTCTTAGCAATGGTATTAAAGAAGAGGATATAGAAGATAGAGTTAGATGTTTTGTTAGAGAAGTAAAAGATATAGCTAATTTTTATGCTGATAAATTTGAATATACAGTAGACTTTATTTAATAAATAATTTATGATATTATGAAATCGGGTATAGAATTGAATTGGAGGAATTAAAATGTTTGAAAAAGAAAAATGTACAATAGTTACTAACAATGATAGAGTTGCCGATAAATATAAGGATATAATGAAAGTTGAATTGGTTAATTCATATGAAGAGGTTCTTATTAAGGCTAGAGATATGGTTTATGATAGACATAGACTCCTTACTCATCCACAGGCTGGTAGCTTAAAACCAAATCAAACTCCATACAGATCTATAATTGTATACCCATCTGATAACAGTAGTAATATGGACGATGTGATGATGATAGAAAAGGCTATTGAAACTTTTAACAAATTTAGAGAAATAAAAGAAACTCCAAAATACGAAGAAAAAATAGCTAATGATTATAAGACAATAGATTTATCTATGATAGATAATGTAATGCCAAGAATACAATAATAGAAAAAACATATAATAAATATATATAAATAAGCTTAAAAATTTGAATAATTGATAAAAAAAGACATTTTACTGTTTATTATAGTGAAATGTCTTTTATTTTATCTATTTTTATATGAATTTTTTTAGAAAAATGTAAAAAAATAATAGAAAATATTCTCATAAATAGAATTAAAGATATAAAATTTATTTGTAAAAATAATTCTGAAAATTTAATGATAAAATATAGACAAACCTTTTCCTATGTGATAATATCTAAGTATAGAAAAAATCTATACCCGAATAAAAGACAAAATAAATATAACTTGTCTAAGATTGGTTTTAAAATAAAAATTATAAACCAATCATTTTTAAAAACTTTATGTTATCACGGTAACAGAATTAAAGGAGGTAGCTACATGAAACTAGAATTAGGCAAAATACGTATCGATGACATTCAGTTCGGTGAAGAAATTTGTGTAAAAAATCACACACTTTTCGTAAATAAGCAGGAAATTATCGACCTTGTATTAGAAGACGATAAGATAAAAGACTGTAAAATCGAACTAGCTAAACCAGGAGAATCTACAAGAATAACTCCTGTAAAAGACGTTATAGAACCTAGAGTTAAAGTTAGTGGTGGTGGAGAAATTTTCCCAGGTGTTATAGGAAAAGTTAATCCAACAGTTGGAAATGGTAGAACTCATGCACTTGATGGTGCTTGTGTTATAACAGTAGGTAAGATAGTTGGTTTCCAGGAAGGTGTAATAGACATGAGTGGACCAGCTGCAGATTACTGCCCATTCTCTAAAACTAACAATATATGTGTAGTAGTTGAACCACAGGAAGGTTTAGAAACTCATGTATATGAAAGAGCAGCTAGATTAGCTGGACTTAAAGTAGCTGCACACATAGGAAAAGCAGGAAAAGATATAGAACCAGATAGTATAGAAACTTTTGAAACAAAACCTATATTTGAACAGGCTGCAGAATATCCAGATCTACCAAAGATAGGATATGTTCACATGCTTCAGTCACAGGGATTACTTCACGATACATATTATTACGGAGTTGATGCTAAACAGATAGTACCAACATTTATGTATCCAGAAGAAATAATGGACGGAGCTATAGTATCTGGAAACTGTGTTGCACCTTGTGATAAGGTTACAACATATCATCATTTCCACAATCCGGTAATAGAAGACTTATTTAAACGCCATGGAAAAGAATTAAACTTCATGGGTGTTATATTAACAAACGAAAATGTATTCTTAGCAGATAAAGAAAGACATTCAGATATGGTTGCTAAATTAGCAGAATGGATGGGACTTGATGGATTACTAATAACTGAAGAAGGTTACGGTAACCCTGATACAGATTTAATGATGAACTGCAGAAAAGTAGCAAACAAAGGTATAAAAGTAGCTATAATAACTGATGAATTCCCGGGAAAAGACGGAAAATCTCAGTCATTAGCAGATACTTGTAAAGAAGCAGATGCAATGGTATCTTGTGGACAGGGTAATGCAGTACTTCATTTCCCACCAATGGATAGAATAATAGGAATGACAGACTACATAGAAAGCCAGATAGGTGGATGGTCTGGATGTATGAATGAAGATGGAAGCTTTGATGCAGAACTTCAGATAATAATAGCATCTACAATAGCTAACGGATTTAACAAACTTGCAGCAAAAGGATATTAATAATAGAAGAAATTAAACTTATTTTAGAGAAGATTATTTTTAATGGTAATCGAGAAATGTTGAGATATTAAATTTACCGGAAAGGGGATATATCAAGATGGCAAAATATAAAATAGTTCATTATATAAATCAGTTCTTTGCCAATGTAGGTGGAGAAGATATGGCAGATTATAAACCAGAGCTTAGAGAAGGAGCAATGGGACCAGGGCTTAAATTAGCTGAATTACTTGGAGAAGATTATGAAATAGTTGGTACTATAATATGTGGTGACAACTACTTTGGTGAAAATCTTGATGCAGCTACTGAAACTGTTTTAGGAATGGTTAAAGAATGTGGAGCAGATGCAGTTGTTGCAGGACCAGCATTCAATGCAGGTAGATACGGTGTTGCATGTGGTACAGCTTGTAAAGCAATAGAAGAAGAGTTAAATATACCTACAGTTACAGGAATGTACGTAGAAAACCCTGGTGTAGATATGTTTAGAAAAGACTTATTAATAGTTGAAACTCCAAACTCAGCAGCAGGTATGAGAAAAGTTCTTCCTAAAATAGCTAATTTAGTTAAAAAATTAGTTGAAGGTGAAGAAGTTTTAGGACCTAAAGAAGAAGGATATATAGAAAGAGGTATAAGAGTTAACTATTTCGCTGAAAAGAGAGGATCTGACAGAGCAATAGATATGCTACTTAAAAAGATAAGAGGCGAAGAATATGTTACTGAATACGAAATGCCAGTATTTGACAGAGTAGATCCAGCTGAACCTCTAAAAGATATAGAACATGCTACAATAGCAATAGTTACATCTGGTGGTGTAGTTCCAGTTGGAAACCCAGACCACATAGAATCTTCAAATGCTACTAAATACGGTGAATACAGCATAGCTGGAATGGAAACTATGAGCAAAGACGACTTCACTACTATACATGGTGGATATGATAGACAGTTCGTTATGGAAAATCCAAACTTAGTTGTTCCACTAGATGTTTTAAGAGAGTTAGAAAAAGAAGGTGCATTCGGAAAATTGTACGATTCATTCTTCACAACTACTGGTACTGGTACAGCAACAGGAAGTGCTGCTAAATTTGGTGATGATATAGGTAAAAAACTTATCGCTGATGGTGTAGATGCTGTTATACTAGTTTCTACTTGAGGTACTTGTACTCGTTGCGGTGCAACAATGGTTAAAGGTATAGAAAAATACGGAATCCCAGTAGTACACATGGCTACAGTTGTTCCTATTTCATTAACAATAGGTGCAAATAGAATAATCCCAGGTGTTGGTATACCATATCCTCTAGGAGATCCAACTCAGGGCGAAGTGGACTCTAAGAAAATAAGAATGAATATGGTTAAGAGAGCACTTAAAGTTCTTCAGACTCCAGTTGATGGACAGACTGTATTTGAAACTGATGATTTTTAAATATATATAAAATTAAATAAAAGCTTATGCGATAAAAGTAAATAAAAGCAAGAGAAAGCTAGATAAGATTCAAATTTCGGCTCCTTACAATTAGATTTGTGAGGAGCCGAAAATATAAGCCGAAACATAAATTTATTATAGAATGGAAGTGTTTTATATGGGCAATGAAAAAGTAAACTGGAAACGAGTTTTAATACTTGCAGGAGCAGTTATTGCTTTTACTATAGGATCTGGATTTGCAACAGGACAAGAAATAATCCAATACTACACAGCATATGGTATGAAATCTATATTAGTAGTTTTAGTATTTGCAATAGCTTTCTTATACTATAATTTTAATTTTGCAAAAGCTGGAGCAGAACAAAAGTTTGAAAAAGGTAACGATGTATATAAATATTTTTGTGGAAAATATGTAGGTACATTCTGTGATTACTATTCAACATTATTCTGTTATATGTCTTTCTTTGTTATGGTTGGTGGAGCAGCATCGACTTTGAGCCAAGAGTATGGATTAGCTCCTTGGATAGGTGCTGTAATTCTTACAACTCTTGCAATTATAACAGTTGTAGGAGGACTAAATTCATTGGTTGATGCTATAGGTGTAGTTGGGCCAATAATAGTTGTTCTTTGTATTGCAATAGGGCTTATAACTTGTGCAAGAGATGGTGGAAATATAGCTGAAGGATTAGAAGTTATAAGAACACAATCATTTGCAGGTATGACAGATGAACCAATTAAAAATGCTGGTGCAAACTGGTTAATATCAGGTCTTTCTTATGCAGGATTTGTATTATTATGGTTTGCTAGTTTTACATCAGCACTTGGAGCTAAAAATAATAAAAAAGATCTTAACTATGGTATAATAGGCGGAACATTATCAGTTTGTATAGCTATAGTACTTATTTCATTTGCACAGATAGCAAATATAAATACAGGGCTAGGCGATGGAAAAACATTTGTATGGAATGCAGATATACCTAACTTAATATTAGCAACTAGAATATGGAAGCCTTTCTCAGCGATATTTGCAATAGTTGTATTTGCTGGTATTTACACAACAGCAGTACCTCTATTATATAACCCAGTATCAAGATTTGCTGAAGAAGGTACATCTAGATTTAAAATATTAACAGTTGTTTTAGGTGTAGTAGGGCTTTTAGTAGGATTATTCCTTCCTTTCCGTGTTTTAGTAAATGTTATTTATGTATTGAATGGATATGTTGGTGCGGTACTTATATTATTCATGTTATGGCATAATTTCAAAGAACTAAAATCTAGAAAAGAATCAAAATAGAAGAAAACTATATCCTTAAAAGATATTTTTTTAATAAAGTTTTATAAAATAAGGGCTAACTGACCTCCTTAAGACTAGAGAGTTTTCATAGCATTCAGTTAAGCCCTTATTTTTTATGAAAAATTATTTATGTTTATATAGTAAGGTTTTACTTTTGTTTAAACATCTTATATCAATATAAGAGCAATTATAGCTAATATACCAACTACTCCGATAAATGCAAAGAAGTTTAGAAGGTAGTTAAGAGCAGTTTTTACAGTTTGGAAGTCTTCATACATTTTAGATACTTTTTCATTGTCTGAATTATTTTCTCTTACATCATCTAAATCTATATCTTTTATTAGTTTATCAAGAGATATATTAAAGAAGTCACTTAGTATAACAAGCTTTTGAAAGTCGGGATAGCTTTGTCCAAGTTCCCATTTTGATACAGTTTGTCTAGATACTCCTAGTTCGTTTCCAAGCTCTTCTTGTGAAAGTCCTTTTGTTTTTCTTAGTTCGATTAGTTTTTCATTGAATTTCATATAAATCACTCCTAAGTTAGTTTTCTTATAAAAATAATAGCAAAATAGGTATAATTTACGCAACCAATAAAGGTTGTCAATTTGTCAATTAGGGTTAACATTGGCTTAATTTCAATGTTTTAATAAGGTGGATGCTAAGATTATTTATTTGTTGAAAATTTAATGGTTTTGAATTTTAAAAACTATTAAATAAAAGAATTTATTGTTATAATAAAAATATAGGATGTATGTAAGATGATTTTATTTTATAAAGTTGATGAGTATAATGGATAAAAATTTAGTTAACATCCTAAGACGTGAAATAATCTTAGATAATAATTATTAGTTAATATAGATATTAGCTAATAGAGAAGGAGGGAACATTTTGAAAGAGATAGTAATAAAACTGACAAGAGATAATTTTGATTATAAGTTTAAACAGTATGAAGGGAAGTTTTTCCATGCTACTATAGATGAAAACAGTGAGATAGTGAAGTACAAGGTGACTGCTGATGAAGCTGGGAAAGAGCTGAAAGAATTTGGGAATACACATATAAAGGATGAGAACTTTTTATTTATTCCGCAGCTAGATATTTATATTGATTTGAAGAAGATGAAATAATTTGAAAGGAGAATTTAAATGATAAATGTAATGATGGTTTGCCATGGGAATATATGTCGTTCAACTATGGCAGAATTTGTTTTAAAGGACATGGTTTCAAAGCAAGGATTAGCAGATAAATTCCACATAGAATCTTCAGCGACAAGCAGAGAAGAAATTGGAAATCCAGTACACCATGGAACAAGAAAAAAACTAGCAGAGGTTGGAATATCAACTGCTGGAAAATACGCAAGACAGATAATAAAAAAAGACTACAAAGAATTCGACTACATACTAATAATGGATGATATGAACAGAAGAAACCTAAAAAGAGTAGTTGGAGAAGATGTAGACAACAAAGTATATAAACTACTTCATTTTGCAGGAAGTGAAAGGGATATAGCAGATCCTTGGTACACAGGAAACTTTGACGTTACTTATGACGATGTAATGGAGGGATGTAGTGCTTTCCTAGAATACTGCAAAAAGAACGAATTGTAGTAGTTAAAGATAGGGAGGTAATTATGAGTTCGATAAAATACGAAATAATAAATTTACTAGACAGACAGGATTTAAAAGAAGAGGCAGCGAATTGGTTTAGCTCTAAGTGGAGAGCACCAAAAGAAGCATATTTAGAAAGTATGGAAGAGTGCTTTACAGAAAAAAATCCAGTTCCTCAGTGGTATGTAGCTATGGAAGAAGGAAGAATAATTGGTGGACTGGGAGTTATAGAAAATGACTTCCACGATAGAAAAGACCTTGCTCCAAATGTATGTGCTGTATTTGTTGAGGAGGATAAACGTTGCAATGGGACTGCAGGTGCTTTATTAAATCACGTATGCGAAGATATGAAAAACAAAGGAATTGATACATTATATCTTCTTACAGACCATGATTCATTCTATGAAAGATATGGATGGGAATTTTTCTGTGAAGCTTATGGAGATGGAGAAGAAAAAACTTCTAGAATGTATATACATAGATAAACAAGTTATATAGTGATAAATAAAGTTATATAATATAGTTAGAAAATTATAAAAGGGGTGTTATTATGAAAGTATTATTAATCAACGGAAGTCCACACGCAAATGGATGCACATACACAGCTCTTTGCGAAGTGGAAAAAGAATTAAACAAAAACGATATAGAAACAGAAATAATCCACGTTGGAAACAAGGACATAAGAGGATGTGTCGCTTGTGGTACTTGTAGACAAGTTGGAAGATGTGTATTTGATGATATGGTAAATGAAGTAGCTCCAAAATTTACAGAATGTGATGGAATTGTTGTAGGATCTCCTGTATATTACGCATCTGCTAATGGAAATCTAATATCATTTATGGACAGATTATTCTACAGCAATGCTTGTGACAAGAATATGAAGGTAGGGGCAGCTGTTGTATCTGCAAGAAGAGGTGGATGTTCAGCTACATTTGATGAACTAAACAAATACTTTACAATAGCTGGAATGCCTGTAGCATCAAGCCAGTATTGGAATAGTGTACATGGAAACACACCAGAAGAAGTATTGAAAGACGAAGAAGGACTTCAGGTTATGAGAACTTTAGGTAAAAATATGGCATTCTTAATTAAGAGTATTGCTTTGGGTAAAGAAAAATATGGATTACCTGAAAAAGAAGCTAAAGTTGCTACAAACTTTATAAGATAATTAATAAAAGATAAAATAAAAATATAAGGATAAAAAGCTGGATATAAAATTACTCAGCTTTTTATCCTTATATTTAAAACTATATAATCAAAACAAATATTGTATCATCTTTAAAAAGAAGTTATCATTAAAATAAGAGGTGATAAAAATGCGTTTAAAAAACGAATACAATATGGAGTTATCATCAAGAATGTCTTTAGATGATAACAAATTAGATATATTTATAGTAGAAGATGACTTTGTATTAGCAAAAGAAATAAAATTACGGTTAGAAAAATACGGATATACAGCGCAAACTGTGGTAGATTTACAAAATATAACAAATGAGGTACTTATTGCAAATCCAAAACTAATTTTAATGGATATTAACCTTCCATACAAAGATGGATTCCAGTGGTGCAACGAAATAAGAAGATTTTTAAAAGTACCGATAATATTTATCTCATCAAGAGATAGTGATATGGATATCATAATGTCTATAAACATGGGTGGAGATGACTACATTGTAAAGCCATTCTCAATACAACTATTAATTGCAAAGGTTCAAGCAGTTTTTAGACGTGCATATTCATACAATATTACTGCTGATAAAGAAATTATAAAAGTTGGACCAATAACACTTAACATAGCTGATGGAACAGTTATAAAAGATGGCATTGTTGTAGAACTAAGTAGAAACGAGTTTAAAATTCTACATATATTAATGCAAAATGCTGGAAGTATTGTCAGTAGAGATGAGATAATGGATGCGCTTTGGAGTACAGATGAGTTTATTGGAGAAAATACGCTTACTGTAAACGTAACAAGACTTAGAAATAAACTAAAATCAATTGGGCTAGATGATTATATTAAAACTAAAAAAGGACAGGGCTACATAATAGAAGATTTATAATAGTAGCTATGTTTTGAGGAGAAAAAAATGAAGATTATAGATTATTTAAAAAGCAATAAAGTTTATATTCTTCTATATATACTGTTTATACTACTATTCAATATAAATGTTTACATAGATCCAGGAATAGATATGAGAAAAGATAGCTTGATTTATCTTAATTTAATATTTGCACTAGCTTTGGTATTATTTATTATATATGACTTTTTCAAGAAGAAAAAAGAGTTTGATACAATTTTGGATACTGTTAAAGTTATAGATAGTGTAGATGTTGACGAGGAATTTAAAGATGGTATAGAAAAAGAGCTTATAAGACAGATAAAAGAAGAGCATATATATTGGATGAATAAAATGGAAAAAATAGAGGACGAGCTAAAAGATGCCAATGATTATATGACAGACTGGATACACCAAGTAAAAATACCTATTTCTATACTAGAAATTATGTCTAAAAGAGTGGATGATACAGAGATTTCAAAGAATATAAATAGAGAAATAAAAAGAATAGACTCACTTGTTGAGCAGGCGTTGTACATAATAAGATCCGGGGAGTACAGTTCGGATTTTTCTATTGAAGAAGTAGAAATAGACAAAGTAATAAGAAGTGTAATAAAAAAGAACAGGTATCTATTTATATACAACAAGTTAGAAATAGATATCAAAGAAACTGGATTTTCTGTGTATACAGATAGAAAATGGATAGCTCATATTATAGAGCTTATAATAGATAACGCATGTAAATATTCTTGCGAGGGTGGAAAGATAGAGATTTTCCCAGAGCAGCGTGAAAAATCTAGGGTTATCCATATAAAAGATTATGGAGAAGGAATAGATAAAGTAGATTTGGATAGAATATTTGAAAAAGGATTTACAGGAAAAAATGGAAGAAACAGATTTAAATCTACTGGAATGGGGCTTTACATATCTAAAAAAATACTCACTGCACTAGGAGATGATATAGAAGTAAATTCTGTTGAAGGTGAATTTTGTGATGTTTTGATAATATTCAACAAAGGACACGATTTCTTTAAAGTTATGCAATAAAAGTAAATTATAGTAATAAACAATAAATATATAGATAAAATTGATTGTTGGTCATATATACGGGTATCTACTAAGTAAGCAATCAAAAGATGGGGGATATAAAAATTATGAGTATATATGATTATAAAGTGAAAGATATAGACGGAAATGAAGTCGATATGAGTGAATTTAAAGGGAAAGCACTTCTGATATTAAATTCAGCTACAAATTGAGGCTTCACTAAACAGTATGAAGCTCTGGAAGAGCTTTACAAAAAATATAAAGATGAAGGATTTGAAATCTTAGATTTTCCTAGTGACCAGTTTGGACAGACTCCGGGCACTGATGCTGAAGTAAAGCAGTTTGGAATTGACAACTATGGAATAACATTTAGACAGTTTTCTAAAATAGAAGTAAACGGAGAAAATGAAGAACCTTTGTTTACGTATTTAAAAGAACAGAAAAAAGGTCTTGGTGGGAAAAATATTAAATGGAACTTTACTAAGTTCTTAGTTGATAAAGATGGGAATGTAATAGACAGATTTCCACCTATGATGAAACCAGAAAAATTAGAAAAGAAAATAAAAAAATTATTAAAATAAAAACTTCTAAAATTATTTTTTATTGACAAATAAAAACTTTAATAATATAATTAAAGTTAATTGAATAAGAACTATCTTCAGGGCAGGGTGAAATTCCCTACCGGTGGTAAAGCCCACGAGCTGCAAAGCATGATTCGGTGTAATTCCGAAGCCGACAGTAAAGTCTGGATGAAAGAAGATGAAAAGTACTATTTATTATATATTATAGTTTTATTTGCTCTGGAATGAATTAATCATTTCAGAGCTTTTTTAATTTATTTAGATAATTTTAGCACTTTTAAATGTCTTGGATAGCATATTATTCAAGACATTTTTTATTTTTAGGAGGTGTTAAAATGTGTGAATGTAAATATATGCAATTGGCATTAGAAAATGCAAAAAAAGGTGTAGGATTTGTTAATCCTAATCCTATGGTAGGAGCAGTTATTGTCAAAAATGGAAAAATTATAGGTGAAGGATACCATAAAAAATATGGTGGTCTTCATGCAGAACGAAATGCATTGAATAATTGTTCAGAAAATCCTAAAGATGCTACCATGTATGTAACTCTAGAACCATGTTGTCATTATGGAAAAACTCCACCATGTACAGATGCAATAATAGAAAATAAGATAAAAAAAGTAGTTATTGCTAGTCTAGATCCAAATCCTAAAATGTCTGGTAAAAGTTTGGATATATTAAAAAAACGGGGAATAAAAGTTGAAAAGGGGCTTTTAGAAAATGAAGGCGATAAATTGAATGAAACTTTTAGAAAGTTTATAACAACTAAAAAACCATTTGTATTATTTAAGTATGCTATGACAATGGATGGAAAAATAGCTACTAAAATAAATGAATCTAAATGGATTACAGGTGAAGAAGCTAGATTAAATGTACAAAAAACTAGGCATAAATATTCGGGAATAATGGTTGGAGTGGATACTGTAATTATAGATAATCCGATGTTAAATTGTAAGATAGAAAATGGACTAAACCCAATTAGAATAATATGTGATACAAATCTAAGAACACCTATAGGATCAAAAATAGTATCTACAGCAAAAGAAATACCTACAATAATCGCAACTTGTTCAGATGATGAGATTAAAAAAGAGCAATATATTGAAAAAGGATGCGAGATTTTACAAATTAAAATAAAGAAAAAAAAGATAGACTTACAAGATTTGATGTCTAAATTAGGAGAAAAGAAAATAGACAGTATACTTCTTGAAGGAGGTGCAACTTTAGCATGGAGCGCTTTTGAACGGGGAATAGTAGATAAAATACAAGCATATATAGCTCCTAAAATATTTGGTGGAAATGGAAAAACAGCAGTATTAGGAGAAGGAGTTGATTTTCCTAAAGATGCAATAATGCTAAAAAATAGTGAAATCTTTAGATTTGGAGATGATTTGATGATAGAAAGTGATGTGACTTATAAATGTTCACAGGAATAATAGAGGAAATAGGAAATATTGTATCGATTAAAGTTAATGGTGATTCTAGGAAATTATTTATAAAAGCAGATAAAATATTAGAAGATGTGCACAGAGGTGATAGCATAGCGGTAAATGGAATTTGCCTTACTGTTACAGAGTTTTCTGATTCAGAATTTTCAGTCGATGTAATGCATGAAACTATGAAAAGAACTTCCCTAAATAAGTTAAAAACAAATAGCAAAGTTAATTTAGAAAGGGCAATGGCTGCAAATGGAAGATTTGGAGGTCATATAGTAAGTGGCCATATTGATGGGACTGGAATAGTTAAAAATATAAATAAAGATAGTAATGCGATATGGTACACAATTGAAGCTGATTTAAAAATTATGAAATATGTGGTTGAAAAAGGCTCTATTACTATAGATGGAATAAGTTTAACAGTGGCTAATGTTAGAACAAATAGTTTTGATGTCTCAATAATTCCACATACTCTAGAGAACACTATCTTAGCTTTTAAAAAAATAAATGATATTGTAAATATTGAGAATGATTGCATTGGAAAATACGTAGAAAAATTAATGAATAAAAATAAAAAAGAATCAAATATAAATAGAGAATTTTTATTAAGAAATGGATTTTAGAAGTATTTATTAATAAACTATTTTTTAGATTAGGAAAGATATTTTAATAATTGGAATTTTTAAGGGGGGAAAAATGATGAGATTTGAATCAGTAAAAAAAGCAATACAGGATTTAAGAGAAGGGAAAATTATACTTGTAACAGATGACGAGAACAGAGAAAATGAAGGTGATTTAATCTGTGCAGCTGAGTTTGCTACAACAGAAAATGTAAATTTTATGGCAAGTTATGCAAAAGGTCTAATATGTATGCCTATGTCAAAAGAATTAGCTAAAAAATTAGATTTACCACCAATGGTAACTCATAACACAGATAATCACGAAACAGCATTTACAGTATCAATAGACCATGTAGACACAGCTACAGGAATATCTGCTGTTGAAAGAGGATTAACTGCTAGAAAATGTGTAGAAGATGATGTAAAACCAGAAGATTTCAGAAGACCTGGTCATATGTTTCCTCTGATAGCAAAAGATAATGGAGTGTTAGAAAGAGATGGACATACTGAAGCAACAGTTGATTTTATGAAATTAGCCGGACTTAAAGAATGTGGACTTTGTTGTGAAATTATGAGAGAGGACGGAAGAATGATGAGAACAACAGAGTTAAAAAAAATGGCAAAAGAATATGGATTAACATTTACAACTATAAAAGATTTACAAGACTACAGAAAAACATATGATAAATTAATTGAATGTGTTTCAAAAGTAAAAATGCCCACAAAATATGGAGAGTTTATGGCTAGTTGTTACATAAATAAATTGAATGGAGAACATCACATAGCCTTAGTAAAGGGCGAGATAGGAGATGGAGAAAATATTCTTTGTAGAGTGCATTCAGAGTGTTTAACAGGAGATGTATTTGGATCTTTACGTTGTGATTGTGGGGAACAATTTGATGTAGCTATGCAAAAAATAGCAAAAGAAGGAAGAGGAGTTCTGCTTTATATGAGACAGGAAGGAAGAGGTATTGGTCTTGTTAACAAAATGAAGGCATATAAACTTCAAGATGGGGGAATGGACACTTTAGATGCAAACTTAGTATTGGGATTTGATGGAGATGCTAGAGAATATTACATAGGAGCTCAAATTTTAAGAGATTTGGGTGTAAGGTCTTTAAATCTTCTTACAAACAATCCAGATAAAATATATCAGTTAAAAGATTATGGAATTAAGATAAATAATAGGATTCCTATTCAGATAGATGCAACAGAATATGATGAATTTTATTTAAAAACAAAACAAGAAAGAATGGGACATATATTAAATTTAAAGGGGGAAAACTAAAATGAAAATTTACGAAGGAAAATTATTAGCAGAAAGTGATATTAAAATAGGAATAGTAGCAGCGAGATTTAACGAATTTATAACATCAAAACTTCTTTCAGGAGCAGTAGACGGATTAAAACGTGAAAATGTTAAAGAAGAAAATATAGAAGTGGCTTGGGTTCCAGGAGCATTTGAAATACCAGTAGTAGCTTCAAAAATGGCTAAGAGTAAAAAATATGATGCAATAATATGTTTAGGTGCAGTAATCAGAGGAAATACAAGTCATTATGATTATGTATGTAGTGAAGTATCTAAAGGAATAGCTCATGTAAGTTTAGAAAGTGAAATACCTGTAATGTTTGGAGTACTTACAACTGAAAACATAGAACAGGCTATAGAAAGAGCTGGAACAAAAGCAGGAAATAAAGGATTTGAATGTGCTCAGGGAGCAGTAGAAATGGTAAATCTTATGAAATTGTTATAATAAAAATACTAGTACAAATTAAATATTAAAAATAAAGTAAAAGAGGGAGGTATCGTAAAAGATACACTCCCTTTTTAGTATGACGGGCATGCTATTAATCTGTGGTGAAAGTCCATAAAAGG